>DMVM01000038.1 GCA_003476705.1 Coprothermobacter sp. | reverse complement strand
CTTAGGGCACCAGATGAGGTGGTAGCCGATGTTGTATACTGTTGTGGCTGATCGTTTCCATCGTTTGCCGTTCATGGCTTTATTATAATACAAATACTAGTTCTCTGCATTATACCTAACAGTCTAAGCCAGGATGCCTTTCATCCCACCCTTGAAAGGGTGGGCTTTCCCGGCGTGGGAGCGTAAAGCAAAACATCTAAGCAAAATTGTGCCAACTAAGGTTGTCTAATCCTGTGTTCTGGATGGATTTTCACTAGTAAGTCATGTGAATAATGTTTGTTTGCTACTGTATAATATATGGAAACCCCTTGGAGGTGAATTTATGCCTTCATCATATTACGAAGAGTCGTTAACATTCGACGATGTGCTACTGGTGCCCCAGTATTCTGAGGTTTTGCCTAAGGATGTGGACATCAGCACAAAGCTTACTAAGGACATAACACTGAACATTCCACTTATAAGTGCTGCCATGGACACAGTTACTGAAGCTCGCTTAGCCATCGCTTTAGCACGCGAGGGCGGTATTGGTATTATCCACAAGAACATGAGCATTGACCGTCAAGCCGAAGAGGTGGACAAGGTAAAACGCTCGGAGTTCGGCATCATCTACAAACCAGTGGTTTTGGGTCCCAAAGCCACCTTGGCTGATGCTCTTGCACTCATGGAGCATTACCACTTTTCTGGTATACCCATAACGGTGGAAGGCAAATTGGTAGGTATTATTACGAACCGTGACATACGGTTTGAAGATGATTTTACTCAGCTCATTGAAGATGTGATGACCAAGAAGAATTTGGTGACCGCTCCCGTTGGGACGTCTTTGGAAGAAGCCCGCCAAATACTAAAGGCACACAAAATTGAGAAACTTCCACTGGTGGATGAAGAGGGCTATCTAAAGGGACTTATTACCATTAAGGACTTGGAAAAGAGAAGCCAGTATCCAAATGCAGCCAAAGACAGTAAAGGCAGATTGCTCGTAGGTGCTGCTTTGAGCGTGGGTAAAGAGATGATGGACCGTGCTACAGCCTTGGCGGATGCTGACGTGGACGTGCTTGTAGTAGATTCTGCGCACGGAAACAGCAAGAACGTTGTGGAAGCAGTAAAGAAGGTAAAGAACAAGTTCCCCCATGTGGCCGTGGTGGCTGGTAATGTGGCTACGCCTGATGGTGTGAAGAATTTGGTGGAAGCTGGTGCCGACTGCGTAAAAATTGGCATCGGACCCGGGTCCATATGCACCACGCGTGTGATTGCGGGTATTGGTGTGCCTCAGCTCAGTGCTGTTTTGAAATGTGCTGAGGAAGGCGCAAAACTGGGTGTATCCGTTATTGCTGATGGTGGTATTAGGTTCTCCGGTGACATTGTAAAGGCATTGGCTGCTGGAGCATCCACGGTCATGATAGGCAGTTTGTTTGCCGGTACTGAGGAAAGCCCCGGTGAGAAAGAGATTTATCAAGGCCGTATTTACAAGACATACCGCGGCATGGGTTCTCTGGCTGCCATGAAACAAGGCTCTGCTGACCGTTACAGCCAAGAAGATGCTTCCAAGTTTGTTCCTGAAGGGGTGGAAGGGCGCGTGCCCTACAAGGGTTCCGTTCACGATGTGGTCTTTCAGCTTTGCGGTGGCATTCGTTCAGGCATGGGCTATGTGGGAGCAGTTAGCATTGAAGACCTTCAGAAGAAGGCAAAATTTGTGAAGATTACTAACGCTGGTTTAAGAGAAAGCCACCCTCACGACGTACAAATCACCAGAGAATCTCCTAATTACACGCTGGAGGAATAACGTTGTCATGAAACGAGAAGGAGTAGCTGTTATTGATTTCGGAGGGCAGTATGCGCACCTGATAAGTCGGCGCATCAGGGATTTAGGCGTTTACGCTGAGATTGTTCCTTACTGGCAGTGGCAGGAAGTACTTGACGACCCCTTGGTGAAAGCTGTTGTGCTTTCTGGAGGTCCTGCCTCAGTTTATAACGAGAACGCACCTCAGTTGCCAGCAGAGTTTTTCAGGAACGTTACAAAACCCGTGCTGGGCATCTGCTACGGTGCTCAGCTCATGGCACACTTGCTTGGTGGCAAGGTGGGCACTGCTCCCGGTGGTGAATACGGTAGAACCAAACTTGTTGTAAGAAACTCCGAGCCACTTTTTACTGGCACTCCCACTGCGCAGGATGTGTGGATGAGCCACGGAGACCAAGTAGTGGAGCTGCCCAGCGGGTTTGAAGTAAGCGCAAGTACGGAGCATTGTCCTTTAGCAGCATTTCAAAAGGAACCTTTGTTTTATGCTGTGCAGTTTCACCCTGAGGTGGCTCATACGCAGTTTGGGAATGCCCTATTAAAGAATTTTGTTTTTGGTGTGGCCAAAGCTGAAGTGAACTGGAACATAACAGACTACGTCAGTGAAGCCATAAGGGAAATTAGGGAAACTGTGGGGGAAAACGGCGTGGTACTTGGCGCGCTCAGTGGGGGTGTGGATTCCGCTGTTGCGGCAGTGCTCACCCACAGGGCATTGGGCTGCGGTAGACTGCAGTGCCTCTACATTGATACGGGACTGCAGCGTGCTGAAGATGAAGCACACGTTAGAAATTTGAGTAAACAACTGGGCTTAAAAATAAAGGTGGTGGATGCAAAGGAGCGGTTCTTAAAAGCCTTAGAAGGCGTTACCGACCCTGAGCAAAAGAGAAAAATCATAGGAAATCTGTTCATTCAAGTGTTTGAAGAAGAGGCTGGAAACTTGGGGCATTTCGATTTCCTGCTCCAGGGGACCCTTTATCCCGATGTGATAGAGAGTGGAGAAGGCAGTGCCAGTGTCATAAAATCTCATCACAATGTGGGCGGTCTGCCCCAAAGTTTGGGACTGAAGCTGCTAGAACCTTTAAGGTGGCTTTATAAAGATGAGGTTAGGAACATGGGAAAATGGCTTGGCATTCCTGAGGACTTTCTGATGCGCCACCCGTTTCCTGGTCCAGGGCTGGCTGTACGTACTACAGGTCCTGTGAAGGAAGAATACTTAGACATCTTACGTAGAGCTCACAGCGTTTTAGAGCGCTTGCTTAAAGAGGAAGGGGTCTACAACGATTTGTGGCAAGCATTTCCCGTTTTCACGGGTGTGAAAAGCGTGGGTGTGAAAGGTGACGCACGCCACTACGGATGGGTGCTTGCTGTTAGAATGGTTCAAAGTGTGGATGCTATGACGGCTGACTGGTACAAAGCTTCACCTGAGCTGTTAGACAAGATCGCCAGTTCGCTTATTAGCGAAATTCCAGAGATTTCTAGAGTTGTTTATGACATCACTTCAAAGCCACCTGGAACCATTGAATGGGAATAAGACACCTTAGGACAACGTAAAAAAGCAGCAGCGGTGCAGAAAGCGCCGCTGCTTGTTTTACTAATAAGATGTATAAAAAGCTATTTTGCGATAAATCAAACCAGCCTTTTACGGCAGGACAGTTTTTCCTCCATAGAACGTGATGCGCTCTTCATTGCTAGTGAAGTTAATGTGGAAGTAAAATCACGGTGAGCTCGTGTGATGGTTTTTAGGGCAGACCGAAATAAAACACTCCACACCCCCTTTAACAACCTTCCTAAGCGTTCGTATCCTTGCCCAGAGCGTTGTTAACCATATAGCAGCTTCCTACAGAGAGGGTCCTTGTTGGCTTTTACAGTAATGTTTCATTTGCTTGAGCATTCTTTATGGCTCGAAAAACATGGTCCTAAGAAACATGGATTTACCAGACCCATTTTTGTTCAGAATGCCCCGTTCCCTCTCTCTTTGATAATTGGTTGCAAATGTTCCAGAACGTGCTTTTCCCACAATCGTAGTGCATCTGCTGTGTGGACAAAGTCTTAGAGGTTTGTCTTGTTTACGGCGATGAGAGGTTACAACATTAGGGGACCAGATAAGTCCTCCTTAAGTCTTAGGTAACGCTTTAACATGAGCTGCATATGGCTCTTTTCCATGTCCGCAAGCTCGCTGAAGGTTTTACTAAGCTCCGCATCGTCGGCGAACTTTTTTGCCATGTCGCTGTAAAACTCGGCAGAGGTGAGCTCAGTAAGGTAAGCAGTGGAAGCGATGCGCAGTACACTGTACACATCTTTGAACTCGTCAGCTTTAACTTTTAACGCGGGTTCCACAGTGACGTTGGGGTTTCTCTGGAATTTTTCACTGAATCGGCTCTCATAAATGTTTGTTAGTTGGTCGCGGTGCTGTGCCTCCCAATCTGCAAGCTCCTGCAGTTCTTTCTTGGCTGCCGGGTCGTTAGTATTCATTGACCATTCTAAGTAAAACTCGTTGGCTTCCATTTCGGCGTGAATGGCATAACTAAGAGCTTCCTTCGCACTCATTTCTTTGTTTTCCATGCTAATTTACACCCCTTTCCTCCAAAAGCTACTAAAGGTATTATAACCAAATTCATGTAAATCCAAACTTTCGCAATAAAGTTCTATTTCTGATGCCCCCATGTTTTTCACTGTCTGTTCACAGGTCTCAAGGAGCACTTGCAGGGCTTCTCTGTCCGAAGGTTCTTTTAGCACGAGGTCCTTTATTTCCGCAGTAATAGTTTGTGTGACTGCGGAGTGCTTTAGCCAAAGTAGGGCGAATGCAACCAGTGCACCTTCTTTTTCAACAACCACTACTCGGGTGTAAGGTACCCTGACATAGTTAAGCAGACTTTGGATAAAAGCCGTTCTTCTATTAGGCGGATAAGGAGCCCACTGGGCGAGATCCACTACATCGTCTTCGCTGGCTCTCCGCCCTTCGTACTTTGACATGGATGGTTCACCACACCTTCTTTGTCATTTCCGTAAAATCCATTATGTCTAAGTGTGTTTCTAAATTCTTTATGCGTGAGTTCACTTTCAGATTGAAGCACACCGGATTAGCCACGTAAATGTGGTTTTTATCCATGAGTTCACTCAAGCTTTGAGTTGCTGATGCCACTGTTGGATCGTTAAGGAGCACGGCTAAGCCCAGCTTGAATGCTTCTTCGCTTGGATAATCCAGCTGCCATGGATACAAGTTAACTTTGCCTTCAGGTGGCCTTTGAGGTGGTACATAAAACACCGTTGGTGTAAGTACTGGCACACTGCTAAGATCTACCAAGGGAAGGTTAAGGCAACCCAAAGTGCTGGAAACAGTGGGTAAAACAGTGGATGAAACAGCGTAATCAAAAGTTCCCGAGAAGTTTTCAGTACCGCTCTCGAGCCATGCTATGTCTGCTTTTTCGGGCTCGTTAGTAAAGATGATCCGTGTTTGCCCCTTAAAGAGGACGCCGCCTTCATACGTTATATTTGTTGTCACAGATGTGGAGAAAACTGGGTCAGCTAGTAAGAGTGGAAGATTCAGTGGAAATGCTGTGACCACACGTAAGGTACTCGGTGTTTCTGCTACGAGTCCCCTAAACGGACCAGTGTTGTTTTTGTAACTCTGTCCACCTTCAATGTAGTAAAACAGTTTACCAACCACGGTAGGGTCACCGTTCTTAAGTGTTTCACTCCAGGCACTTATGATTTGGGTTGCAGTAATGATGTCTGATTTAAGAGTTATGGTCCAGTGGATGTTGTCAGTGGAAGTTGCACTGAGGGCTAAATCAGGGACTGCTCTTTCTTCCCATCTCGCGTCGTTTACGCTGGGTTTGCCGTACTTAAACAGTGTTCTTCTGGTGTTATAGAGCACAGTTCTATCTGCTGGGGTTATTGCAGTCCAAGGAACAATGGTGGCACTGGGCACTTCTGGCAAGAACACATAAACAACTTCACTGCTTTCCACACGCTGCCAGTAAAAGTAACCACCACCCAATAGCAGAACAACTACTAGTACCAAGCTAATCCATCGCACTGATAAGCTCCATTAGAAAGGTTTTGTCGAAAGCCGAGACCACAATGTTTAGGGGCTCATCTTTCAAGCGCTTGAATACCTTCGCAAAAGTCTGTGCCAGTGGCCTTGGCTCAAGTCCGCCTACGCCCATACCTAATGCTGGCACCGCCAAGCTTATTACACCCAAATCGACGGCTTTCTTAATGGCTTTTGCCAATGCTTCACCTGCGGAATCATAATCGGCAGGTTCAGCAGGGTGCATCATGGTTACAGCGTGAATGACGTGTTTCCACTTTTGACCGCCTGTGGTTACGTAAACTTGCCCAGGTTTGAAGGGTCCTTCTTCTTTGCAGCGCCTTATGGCTTCTTGTTCAATTTCATGTCCGCCTACCTTTTTAATGGCGTATGCAACGCCGCCTCCCATGGGCCCTACACCGTTTGCTGCGTTCACCACGGCATCTACGTCCAGAATAGTTAAATCCCCCTTAAAAAGAAACACCTTCATAGTGGTATTATAGTATAGAACATGGGCGTTTCCTATGCAGAGGTACTAATAGCATTAGTTCTGACTCTGTTAGCGGGTCTACTTCTGCTTGGTGCCAGCGGGGATGCCCAAACCATACATACTTATGTGAAGGAAAGGAATGTGGCTTCCAGTATAATGTACGAGCAACTTTACAATGCACCTTGGTATTCTGAGACAGCTACAAGTTTCGTGATTCACAGTGGTAACGTGGACTACAACGTTACGAGAAGCATGTCACTGGGCTGTTCCAGTTTTGGTGCTTCAGTACAGCAAATTCCAAATTGTGAAAGTAACTTCAAAGAGACTACGGTAACGGTGCATTGGAAAGATTATTCCATTACAGGGACAAGAGTTTCCCGGCTTTTACCTTAATTGAGCTGCTTTTGGCTTTATCAGCCTCCAGCTTTCTGTTGTTAATGCTCTTTAGTTACATAAACCTTGCTTCCCTGCAGTTAAGCAAGACAGGAAAAACTATAAATGACCCTACACCATTGCAGACTTTGCTTACTGAGCAAGGCACACCATTGGAAAGGCAAATCTTTGGCCCTCAAAGATTTGTTTATGATGCAACGCCAAATCAAGGGGTAGAGTATGAATGGGAAATACTTACCCGGTAGTACTGCTTTGTTTTCTGTAATGCTTGTATGCAGCATGGTGTTTGTCATTGTGAGTGCTTCAGCATTTAGCGTAGTTCACGAAAGGATGCTTGAGGAAAAAGCGTTGCAGCGGCTGCGCATAGAAGAATGCTTGGATGTAGCTGAACATATGTACAACAACAAAAATGGTGAGAAACTTAGCTTTTTCAATGGTTGTAGGTTTCTATGGTCTGAAGAAGCAGTAGCAGTCCAGTATGAGGAAATGGAACGGACTTTCCCAGTGGAATGGGTACCATCCTTTGTAGTAAATGCCAGCTCCACTTTCTCTATGGACTACGGTAGTCGCTTAGTAGGGGATGCGGCAGCTGAAAAGTTTTACTTCTATGGCTCGTCAAAACTTTGGTCCTGTGGCACGCCTTGTTGGACTGAATCGTTGTGGCAACCAGCCATTGATGAGGGGAACATGTATGTTTCCTCTACGCGCAGGACCATTGTGTTTGTGGGCTGGAGGGGCATGAAAACCACCTACGACAAAGATTCTTTTTACTACGCTGGCGAAGGGATGAAAACTGGAGCTCCTGGTTACGAATACAGCAATTTGGTATTTCAGACTGGCTCACATTGTTACTACACGAGTTATGACCACTGCGTTGGAGGAAAGGGCATTAAAATCACGCAATTTGATGATGGGATGAAACAGCTGCTACCAAGTGTTGTACTTTGGAAAAGAATTCCGGTGACGAAGCCAGCGCAGCAGTTTCAAAAGATGTATGACTGCACGGGTAGTGTGATTGATGTCGGTGATGGGAAGGCTTTGACTTTGCAAACGCCAACGTTGACTTTAGTTTATGAGCAGGATCTAAAGGTAATCAGTGGCACTCAAACAGCCACAGTACCATTCTTAAACTCTCTTTTCCAAGAGTGTAACGTTGAGGTTGGGAGTGGTGATTATGGTGACCTGCTTTTAGGTGCAAAGAACGTTGCAGTGAAGGATAGTCAAATTAACCATTTAAACGTGCAAAGTGAAAAGTACATAACTGTAAATGGCAGTAACTTGGATAACGTAACACTGAGCGGCGAAGAAGTGGAAATTAGCAGCTCTCAGTTCAGCGGCCAAATATCTGCTAAAGTGGTACGTGCTAAAGGCAGTACCGTACTACGGAGAGCCTTGCAGAACGAAGGGAGCCCCCCTTTACTGGTAAGAATTATTCACTAAGCTTTGTTAATCCTTCTTCGAGGAGCTTCCTTGTTTCACCAGGATCAGCTGTGCCTTTAGTTTTCTTCATAACCTGCCCTAGGAGGAAACTGACCACGTTCACATTCCCTTTCTTGTACTTTTCTACGGCATCAGGATTTTGTTCTAGCACTTCGTCAACCACTTGTTCTAAGTCAGAGTCTTTCTTGCCCAAGAGCTGATGCTCCTGAGCGTACGTTATCGGGTCGATGTCACGGGCAGCTTGCCACAGAAGGTCCTTGGCTACGGCTGCTGTGATTTCTCCTTTTTGCTGCAGATTTAGAATGGCACTTATGTAACTCTGGTTTATTTCATTCCAGCCTTTGCCCACTTCACTTAATATGTTGGGCAAGTCAATGGTGATTATCCGCGTTAGCAGTTTTGTTTCAAAGCCCTCTTTTGCAAACGTCTCATACATTAGGTACTGGTCTTTGTTCAATGCCAACGTGCGCGCTTCACTTTCTTTTCCTATCCACTGCAAAGCATTCTTGTAAGC
>DMVM01000124.1 GCA_003476705.1 Coprothermobacter sp. | reverse complement strand
CTGCATCAATATCACCGCGTATGAGCTGTTGCATTAACTGATCTAGTGGCTCTTCAACTATGTTTGGTTCAACTCCCGTATACCCAGTGAACAACTTTAGAACGTCTTTCCCGAAAGTGCGCAGCTCGGCCAACGGTAAGCCTGTCAAAAGTTCGTCAGGAACGCCTATGGTTATACCAAAAGTGGGTTTAACCACGATAAACAAGACAAATACTAGCAAAGCAGCAAAAGAAATCATAAAGCGCGAAGCGAACGCCTTTCTCAGTTTCCTCACCCCTGCACCGGCATTGTGATTACATTTTACTATTGCTGGACATAGGTAGAAGTGTTTTTAACCAAAGAAGAATCCAAATGCCAAAGCCTGAGACCATGGCCGGTAAAAACGTATCAAAGAAATGTTCAATAAGGTAGGAATCGCTGGGAAGAATCCAGAGCTGATTTCTGAACAGGAGATGATGTATATAGTTCCAGACAGTGTCAAAACTCAGCAGGGTAATAGTGACAAAGCCCAGCGTAAGCAATAAAATCACCACGCTAATTCTTCGTCCAGGGTAGACATTTTGTGGTATTACCCACACAAATGATGCTAGCTCGAGCACCAAAAACCAGGTTCTTACATCTTGCATGTGAAGCATTTCCATTTCAGTGAGCTTTAGCTGAGTACTACCTGTAAGCAAGTAAGTAAGTACATTCTTGTTTTGTGCACCTGGTTCTGCTAAGAGAAAACTGACCAATGTTGCAAACCAGATTGCTAAAGTTAGTGCCTTTACTATGAAGATTAGCAGTTGTACCTTAGGGCTGGGTTTGTTTTTCCCATCCATAAAAATCGAAGTTATCAGATGAATAGAGTTCCAACACAAAACCCCTATCCAAGTGGTGAGGGCCTTGAAGCTCGTCTACCACTTTAGCAGCTTCGAAAGGACTAACGTCGTCCACAGGAGCGTCACTACCCACTAATAGTTTTACGCCATAATCTTTCATAAGTCCCCACGCATAGCTTGTTTCAATCCGATTGCCCACACGCTCAGTAGCCCATGGGAGTTCCTTTGAGAAAATGGGTTGTATGCACGCTGCTATCTCGAGCTTAGCCAATTCTTCTATCTGGTCTAAACGCGTTATTTGGAGATGTTCCACCCTATCTAATGAGTGTCTTGATTTTTTTAGTACACTTAAGGCCTGATCTATGGCTCTATCTCCGATGGCATGTAGTGCTACGGGTTTGTCCTTCTTGTGGGCTTGCTCCACCAAGGAAAAAAGCTCTTCATCACTGTGGTTTAGCTTGCCATAATTTCCTGGATCATCACTGTATTCCTTTGTCAAAGCAGCTGTACGGGCTCCTAGTGAACCGTCTAGGAATACCTTTAGTCCCAAAGCATCGCTTAACAGGTCAGGATCTGAGGTGTAGAAGGGGAATCCAGCTAAAAGATTCACGTTTTCTTTGGTTACATGCATGTCAACGAACTTTGTTATGCCAAACTCTCTAAGCCTATTGACACCTTTTTCCAGTACTTCCTGTTTTGGAATAGCATTTACTTCGATAAACTTTTCCAGAAGATCAAAGACATCTTCTTCTAAAAGCACGCCTGAAGGCGCATTAAAGCCAAGCTGTTCCATGGCTTTGGTGTTCAGTACTGCTAAGTGAAGGCATGTCCTCACCAAAAGTGCAGGGTGGTCTGGAAACCATGAATCGAGCAAAGTTTTTGACGGGATTTGTTTCTCTTTTAAGAACTCCTGATTAAACCTAACTCCAACATACCAATTGTTCAAAGGATGTGTTCTTAGCGTTTCTTCTATTTCTTCGAAGCTAGTACACTTGGAAAGGTCTGGAAACAGATTAAGTGCGCTGTAAGTCCACGCATGAAGGTGAAGGTCTGCAAACTTCATTTGATTGTTTTCCATAAAACAATTGTAGCAGGCTCTTTAGGGTTTATAATACTTAAGCCTATTTCTTTTAAACAAAAGGAGGCTACTGCTGTGAAGCATGTGGTTTCAGTTAGTTTAGGTTCTTCCAAAAGAGATAGCACAGCGCAAGCCGTGTTCTTGGGAGAAGAATTTATATTGGAGCGTGTGGGAACCGATGGTGACATGGAAAAAGCTGCTCAGAATATAGGAGAGCTCGACGGGAAGGTCGACGCTATTGGTTTAGGGGGTATAGATCTTTACGTGTGGTTGGGTGAGAAGCGCTACGTTATCAGGGATGCAAAGAAGTTAAAAGAAGCGGCTAAGAGAACGCCCGTGGTAGACGGTTCAGGGCTAAAACATACCTTGGAAAGGAAAGTAGTGGATGATCTCTTTTCCAGAGGAGTTTTACGTCCTGGAATGACCTTTTTCATAACCAGTGGTGTGGACCGCTGGGGTATGGTGGAAGCCATTAGTAGGAATGGCGGAAAGCTAATAATCGGTGATCTCATGTTTGCCCTAAACATAGCCATACCACTTCATTCCATTGGCAGCCTGCGTACTCTTGGATCTGTCATACTCCCCATAGCTACTAATCTACCTTTTACAGTGTTATATCCTACCGGATCGAAACAACTGGAGCGCACCCCGAAATTTGTGCAATACTTTAAACAAGCTGATGTCATAGCAGGTGACTATCTTTACATTGACAAGTACATGCCAGAGGGCTTGAAAGGGAAAATCATTTTGACAAATACTACCACTTCTGAGAACGTGGAGGAACTTAAAAAGCGTGGTGTTTCGCTTCTTATAACTACCACGCCTGTTATCGAGGGGAGAAGTTTTGGAACGAATGTTTTGGAGGGCGTTTTCACTGCTCTGCTGGGCAAACCTGGTACCCCTCCTCATTATCCAGAATATGAAAAGCTGATAGCCCAACTTAACTTAGGTCCCAATATTCGAGTTCTTAACGAAGATTAAAGTATTAAAATATCGCAGATATGGTAAAAGAATTAACAATGGAAAAGATGAAGAATGAATCGCGGCAAAGTTATTTTTGCTGTGGCCATTGCGCCGGAGGTGGAATAGTTGCATGGCTAAATTTGGTTTTGTATTGCATCCATTGTCCATCGAGGACATAAAGAGCCATATAGGGTTTACTAGACACCTGCCTGACGCCCTCGTGGAATGGGCAGGCAAGTATGCCAGTCCGTATATAGCTTCCCATGTTACTGGAGTAAGGTCTGTTACTGGTAAAGAAGTAGATGGTTGGTTTGCAGTAGTTCCCATGACACCAAAAATGATGATGCAAGAGCAAGACTATGCAATAAAGCAGATAATAAAAGCTGGCAAGCTACTTGAAAAGCAAGGTGCTCAGATCATGGGCTTGGGTGCCTATACCTCAGTAGTAAAAGATGCCGGCATATCCATTGCAAAAGCACTGGATATAGGTGTGACCACCGGTAACAGTTATACAGCTTACACTGCTGGTGAAGCATTACTTCTGGCAGCTAAAGAAGTAGGCATTGATCCCAAGAGTTGTACGTTGACAGTGGTGGGAGCCACAGGATCCATTGGGAGCGTACTCACTAAGGTATTAGCTCCACAGGTAGGCAGAGTCACACTGGTTGCACGAAATATGGACCGTTTGCAGTCATTGGCTGAGGTTTTGAAAAACTACGATGTGGACTACACCAGTAATATCAGTGAAGGAGTTAAAAAGGCTGATCTTTTGATAACTGTCTCTTCGGCTCCAGAAGCCATAATAGATGCTGATGACTTGCAGCCAGGTGCCATTGTTGTGGATGTATCTAGGCCTCGGAATGTTGCGGAGTCTGTTGCGAAGAAGAGATCTGACGTACTGGTATTGGACGGTGGCGTAGTTCGTGTACCCGGTGATGTACAATTTAACTTTAATTTTGGGTTTGAGCCCAAAACAGCTTATGCCTGTATGAGCGAAACCATGATGCTTGCTTTGGAGGATTGGACAACGGATTTCAGTTTGGGTAGAGACCTAAAGGAAGAGCAGGTAGTCTTGACTGGTCAGTGGGCAAAAAAGCACGGATTTGAAGTAGTTTGGATGCGTTCATTTGACCGTCCAGTGACAGAAGCACAATTAGACAGAATAAGGGCTATTAGGAGGGTTTCTTGACATGAAAAGAGTAGAAGAAGAACCAATTCTGACAGAGGAAGGAAAGAATAAAATTTTAGAGGAACTAAAATACCTGAAGGAAGTAAAGAGAAAAGAAGTCGCTGAAAAGATTCAGGAAGCCAGGGCTTTGGGGGACCTCTCAGAGAACTCTGAGTTTGAAGCGGCTAAGGAAGAGCAGGCCTTGTTAGAAGAGCGCATAGCTCGCCTAGAAACACTCCTTTACAATGCCAGAGTGGTGAAGGCAGAAGATTTGGTGCTGGATCAGGTTTCCGTTGGTACTAAAGTGTTGGTGCTTGATGAGAGTACTGGTGGAGAAGAATCGTTTATCATCGTGGGCAATTCTGAAGAAGTCGATCCCTTCTCAGGGAAGATTTCCTCAAAGTCCCCTTTGGGCAGCAGACTTCTTGGCCGCAAAAGAGGCGATCGCGTTGAAATTAAGCTTCGTAATGGAAGCAAGGCAGTTTATGAAATCCTAGATATAGTGGTGCCGTAGCCATGGAAGAACGTGAGGTCAGACTTAGTAAGCTTGAGCAACTAAGGCAATTGGGTATTGATCCCTTTGGCGTTGTGGTCAGAGATGTTGTGCCTATTTCCAGGGTGCGACAGGCGTCAGATGGTGATGATTTCAGCGTTATGGCACGTGTTACCAGTGTACGACAACATGGCAAACTCACCTTTGCTGACCTCAAGGACTTTACTGGAAGGCTGCAGATTAGCTTGCGAAAAGACGTGTTGGGTGAGAAATACGACTTTTTCAAGAAGTTTATTGATGTGGGAGACGTCATTTACGTGAGAGGTAGTGTTTATCATACGGGTCGTGGAGAGCTTACTTTGGATGTACAAGACTTCAGGTTGCAGAGCAAATGTCTGAGGCCTTTACCAGAAAAATGGCACGGTGTTAAGGACCCAGAAGTACGTTACCGTCAGAGGTATTTGGACCTTATTATCGACGACGACTCTCGTGAACGTTTTCGTAAGAGAGCTGATATCATAAAAGCCATTCGTGAGCTGCTGTGGTCCAAAGGTTTTGTAGAAGTGGAGACACCCATTCTTCAGCCCATACCCAGCGGTGCCAGTGCTAAGCCTTTCGTCACGCACCACAATGCTTTGGACATAGACCTTTACTTGCGCATTGCGCCGGAACTTTATCTGAAACGTCTGGTAGTGGGTGGTGTTCATAAGGTCTTCGAGCTGGGCAAGAACTTCCGAAATGAGGGCATTGACCAGAATCACAATCCAGAATTCACCATGTTGGAGCTTTATCAAACCCCAGGTGACTACGAAGACATGATCCAAATAACTGAGGACATATTCTCAGCTGCAGCTCAGGTTAGCGGCGCGGCCCAGTGCGTCAGTTTCAAGGGAATGACGGTAAACTTAAGCCATCCTTTTAAGCGTCTTACGTTTAAAGAAGCTTTTAAACAAATTGCTAATTTGGACTGGAGTGATTTGGATACACTAGAAAAAGCCAAGGCCGTTATGAAGGCGAATGGCATAGAAATGACGAAAACGCCAACCTGGGAGAATATCATACAAAAGTTGTTTGATGAGCTTGTTCAACCTCATTTGGTTGATCCCACATTTGTTCTTGATTATCCGGTGGAGATAAGTCCTCTTGCCAAGAGAAAGCCAGACGATTCCAGATTTGTGTATCGTTTTGAGCTTTTTGTGGTTGGCATGGAAATGGCAAACGCTTTTTCAGAGCTTCAAGACCCATTTGACCAAAAGGCACGTTTTGAGGAGCAGATGAAACTAAAGGAACAAGGTGAAGAAGAAGTCATTCTCATGGATGAGGACTTCGTGGTAGCACTGGAATATGGTTTGCCGCCCACAGGAGGACTTGGCGTGGGCATAGATAGGTTGGTCATGCTACTAACAGAAGCAGAAAACATAAAGGACGTTATTTGGTTTCCCACGTTAAGACCAAAGTCCACGGAAGCTGTGGTAGAAATCACGGAGCTAGATCAGTAGCGTAAGGATGAATGGGTGGGGAAGTTTACGCATTCAGTATTTTGACTTTTCTAGTTTGGCGCGTAAGAGGTTTTTATACGAACAACGTATTGTGTAGTACTACGAATAAATCGCGCCCGTAGCTCAACGGATAGAGCGTCGGCCTCCGGAGCCGAAGGTTGGAGGTTCGAGTCCTCTCGGGCGCGCCATTAAAGAGAGTGGTGCATTTACGTGGTCTTGAAAGTCGATCCTTTGAAACCAGATCAAAGCTTAATTAAAAAGGCATGTCAAGTTCTGCTTGATGGCTTTGTGGTGGCATTTCCCACCGA
>DMVM01000125.1 GCA_003476705.1 Coprothermobacter sp. | reverse complement strand
TACGGGCGTTTTCCATCATTACCATGAGATCTGTCATAGCGTTCGCATAACCTGTGCTCGATGTAATTGTGTCTATGTCATTCATGTATCTCAAAGCCAGGTCATGTGAGATAGAAGAAACAGGTGTATCTTTTGACACGTTTGCTAAAGACTCTATATCGGAGCGAACCTTTTCAACAAAGTTAGCTAAGTCTAGTTCGTTCAGTGAGACTAAAGCTGTTGCACTATTCTGGTCAGTGTAAGAAAGGTCAGCAAAGACTTTCATATCTTCAAGTTCTTTGGATAGTTCAGCATCCGCATCGAACTTTGCGGCTGCTAATATCTTTTGAAGAGTGGAAATATTGCCGCCGCTGTGCAAGTTTGTGGAAACAAACTGCCGCTCAGCCTTAAAAAGCCAAGGAATGTTTATGGCTTTTGAAGGGTCGCTAATAATCTCACTTTGCATGGAAGTCTGCAGCTCTGTGGTGTTGGCGGAAGGTGGGTAAGTATCAGTAAGTGACGCAATGGTTTCACTTGCAGTTTGGGCCATCTTTTCTAGTGCTTCACCTGGCTTTGCCAAACCTTGTAAGACTTCCTCATAAATGTCAACCACTTGGTTATATGCTTTTATGACTGCCACAGCGCTTGCTGCGGTCTGAATGTCGGTGGAAGCCGTTGCTGTGCTTAGGAACTGCAACACGTCTGAAGGGTAGGGTATTTGCATTGCGTAATAAAGGTTGCTAAGGCGTTCTTGTGCCACTAAGTAAGCCATCAATGTGTTTTTGTCAGCTGAGGTAGGTTCTTTAAGTGTTTTCAGAGTCATGCTAGCTAGTTCTTTCTGCAGGCTGGTTTTGTCAGCTGAAGGTGTGGTCATAGCGCTGTAGAAATACAGGTGACCATTCAATATGTCATCCACAGTCAAACTACCGGTGAGTTCTTCCAGAGACGATGTTGAAGTTCCTTCGGAGAGGACATCTCTTACCTTTAGGACCACCGATTTGTCTGGGTCGGTAACAGCATTGATGGGTACCGTTGCTGTTAGATTCTCTTTCAAAGAGCTAAGGATTTTCTCTTGGTCTTGAGCAGTGACAACGTTCTTACTCTGGTGCAAAATGATGCCTATAGTTAAGGTTAAGGCAATTGCGACCAGCAAAATCACGACAATGATTGTTCTTCTAGACTTCATAATAACCTCCCTCTACAAACCCAGGTCTTCAGATATTTCTTGCATTGCTTGTAGTACCAGAATCACGAATTCCTCCAAACTAAGGCCAAACTCCTCGCATGTGGCAATTTGTTGCCGATTTGCCCCAGCTGCGAAACGTTTCTCCTTAAACCTTTTAAGCACTCTTTCGGGTGTAACACTAGATAGCTTCTTGTCAGGCATTACCAAGGCTACCGCTGTGATTAGACCTGTCAATGGGTCTATGGCTTTTAACACCTTGCCCATCAAACTATCGGGCTCAATACCATGTGCCTCGTTGTGAGTTAAAATGGCTCTTGCGGCTTCTTCTGGTAAGCCTAGATTTCTTACCATGTCGTATCCCACTTTACTGTGTTCAACGGGATCTTCGTTGGTGATTTCAGTATCGATGTCGTGAAGCAAGCCTGTCAGTCCCCACAAGCCTACATCCTCATTAAAGTACTGGGCAAGCTTTTTCATGGCAGCTTCCGTAGCTAGCATGTGTCTGATCATGTTCTCGTTTTTGATATGTTCTCTTATCTCTTGAAGTGCTTCTTCCCTTGTTATCAAAGCCAAACCGCCCTCCCATCTGTTAACATTTCCTTTTTCCAAATAGGCACCTCTTTTTTTATACGGTCGATGATCTCCATGGTCGCCAAGAAGCCTTCTTGTCTGTGGGATGAAAGTGTTGCAACAACCAAAGCTGTTTCTCCAACAACCAAACTACCGATTCTGTGTGCCGCGTACACTGTAACGTTGTATTTTTCTTCAGTCTCCTGCACAATTTTTCCCAGTTGCGAGAGTGCTAACTCTTCGTATGCTGAATACTCTATGGCTTGAACTTCACCATTTTCAGAATGGTTCCTTACCTTTCCTTGAAAAACTATGAAAGAGCCCATGTTGGGGTCTTCCATAGTTGGCACTACTAATGGTTCCTTGGTTATAATGGCTTTTCCCAATCTATCCACCTCCCACTGGTGGCATAACCGCCAATTCGTCGCCGTCTTCAAGTGTAACATTGGAGGAGACCAGTGCTCCATTCACGGCTAGCATATAAGCACCTTCCACATTTAATTCTATAAGTAATTCCTGAATCGTTTTTCCTTTAGCGTTTTCCAAGAGTAGCTCTCTTCCATGAAAATCAGCAAGCTTCCCAAAGAACTTCACCTTTACCATCTCATCGTTCACCATCTTTTTTCTTTCTAGTTGGGAATTCAATTACCACTTCTCCGTCCTTGAGCACAACAAAAGCTCTATAAGCTTTACCAGCTTTTGACCTGAACCGTTTTAGTCTCGTCCTACCTTCTGCGACTAAGCGTCTAACATCGTCAGCAGTAATCACCCCTCCGTTCATGTTCTTCCATACTCTGAATTTGCAGCCTTCTTTCCAGTTGCTGCAGTAATACGATTTTTGGCCTTCCAAGACATAGCCATCACAGAAGGGACACTTAGCAATGGGCATGTTCTGTTTGCTTTTCAAGGTTTTTGAGCTTTCTTCCTTAGACAACGTTTGCACAATGTCCTTGACATATTCTTCAATGGACCACATGAAGCTTTCAGGTGTTTCTTTGCCTTTTTCGATGAGACTCAGTCGCCGTTCCCACTCGCCAGTTAACTCAGGTTCAGTTAAGCTCTGAAGTTTTACTTCTCGCAGGGCATCTATTAGCATAATCCCCTTCGAGGTTGGAATTAGTTGAGGTCCATTTCTTTGCACATAACCCATTTCTATGAGACGTTCTATGATTTCTGCACGTGTGGCTGCCGTTCCAATGCCTTTTTCCTTTAGTATTTCAGCCAATTCTTCCGATTCCACTAATTTCCCAGCTGTTTCCATGGCTGCTATGAGGGTACCGTCTGTAAACCTGGGTGCTGGCCTTGTTTGTCTTTTTTCTGATGATGTTTCCAAAACCATAACTTCGGCAATTTGGGGTAGCAGTTCTTGACTTTCTTTACCACCCAGTATTGTGTACCAGGAAGGATCATCTACTCTGACGGCTGCATATTCAAAGAGGTGGTCTCCATAGCTAAATACGGTTTTTTGATGGGTTTCTAGAGCTGGTGGGTAAAAAGCAGCTAGGAAACGATCTACCACGTAGTTAAACATTTTTTCATCGTCACCTTTTAGCTCTTTGGTTTTTCCTGTGGGTATAATAGCGAAGTGGTCTGTGACTCGGGCGTTGTTAAATATGCGTCCACGGTTGTTTAGTTTTTTAACGTATTCCCAGTCGCCTTTTGTGAATAACGGTTCCAGCTGATTCGCTGTGCCTACCACTTGTCTTTTCATGTCCGTAGGTAGGTAGCGTGAGTCAGTTCTGGGGTAGGTGATGAGAGCATTTTCGTATAGTTTCTGCAATATTTTGAGCGTTTTCTGAGCCGACCATTTGAACGATCTGGAAGTGAATTTTTGCAGATCGCCTAAATCAGGCAGTAAAGGTGGATTAATCTTTGCTTGTTCTTCAGTTTGTTCGGTAACAATGAGGGTTTTTCCTACTAGCTCTTCAGCAAGCCTTTCAGCTTCCTCTTGATCGTACTCCTTTACACTCTCTGCCCAGAAGCTTTTTCCTTCTACTTCAAAGCGAACTTTTACCTTGTAATAAATACGGGGTACAAAGCTTTGTATTTCTTTTTCCCTGTCTACCAGAATAGCCAAAGTAGGCGTTTGCACCCTACCTATGGAAAACACTTCCTTTTTGGAGACCACCGTGAAAGCTCTTGAAGCATTTATACCTACTAGCCAGTCGGCTTTTGCTCTGGCCAAAGCAGAAGCGTAAAGATTATCAAGTTCAGATAAATCCAGAAGTTGCTTTATCTGTTCTCTGATGGTTTCTTTGGTTAACGACTGAAGCCACAACCTCTTTATTGGTTTTTCTAGGCCCACGTACTGCTGGATCAGGCGAAATATGAGTTCTCCTTCCCGTCCGGCGTCAGTTGCACTTATAACCATATTGGTTTCCGCCCACAGGGACTTTATTTCTTCGAGTTGTTTAATAGCCGTTTTGCTGATGGGCACTAGTTGCCATTCATCTTCCTTTGGCATTATGGGCAAATCTTCCAAGCGCCACTTTTTATATCGCTCGCCATAATGTTCCGGGTACGCGAACTGAAGCAAATGTCCCATGGCATGAGCTATGACATACTCGCCCACTACCAAATGATTTCCTTCTTTTTTAGGTTTTCCCAGTGCAGCCGCGATTTGACGCGCCACAGAAGGCTTTTCAGTAACAATCAGTATGGACATGCCACCACCCTTTTTTGCAATTTCAGGCATTATTCTTTATGCCTCTTAGTTTTTATGGCGCTTACCCGCCAGAGGCTTTGCAGCATAGGTAATACCTTCCTGCCACACGTTCTATTCCTTATTCTCGCATCTCCGAGTGCAGCAAAGGTTGACAACATCAACATTCATTCCACTGTTCTTTTAACATTAACACCTATTATAACCTTCTCGGGCCAGTTATGAAGAAACGAAAAAGAGCTTTAAGTTCATCTTCAAAGCTACTCAGCTGTATTCGATATAGCCTCTTCTAACAAGTGCAATATTATGAAGTCTAGTTCACTTGGCCAATTCTCCGGGGCGACCAATGCTATCTTGGCACTATCCAAACGCATTAAGCGTCCCTTAAAGTTGCTCACATTTGCAGCTGGTGAATCTTCAATTATGGTGAATCCAGCGTGATTAAGCGCAGCTAGGAAATCTTCACGTGTCCTTGCTCCCTGAAGTTTCTCTAACTGCGATAGTGCTTGTTCCATGTTGGAAGCTCTGGAATTGCTCCTATGAAGGGCTATAACTAAGTACAATGTGTTACATAGCGCTGAAAGTAGCTGATTTGGATTAGGAATAGCTGGATCCTTTACTATGACAAAACCATTCTCGGTTTCGAAACTTCCCAAGGTACCTACGAATATTTTCCCTCCTGCAACGTTTTTCTCAACCACATTGCCTGGCTGGGAGGAAACATAGACCATGGGATCATTCATGGCTAAAACTGGCTCTATGCCCTCTATGTGTCCGCCTGCGAGATTGTACTTGTATTCCTTTGGGTTGTAGAGATAGAGAGCTACTTCTTTTGCTGAAAAGGAAGTTTTCATTCTGTTACACATCTGATCAATGAATTCAGGAGATAAGGAAGTTGTTTTTCCAATGGTTCCTAAAACTTCCAACAGTTTAAGCAGTTCTTTGAACGCACTTAGGTAAATCTCCAAGCCTTTTTGTGCCTGTACCCACCTTTCTTTCTGTTCCGTGAGCAAAGTATTATCATCAATCAGTTTTCTTATTTGCTGTTGTAAATCAAGTAGTCGTGATTCCACGTCTGACAGTTTTTCAAGTTGCAAATGGTTTTCCTCTTTGTAACGTCGGTTTTCTTTGTTTAACTTAAAAAGCAAGGCTCCCAGTATGAACAAAAGAAGCACTGATACAAATAAAAGAAACCATGACCACGGACTGCTCCAGAACAGGTTCGGCAGAGTAGGTTTTAAAGGAGTAAACCCCACTGATTCCGCAATCAATGAAACAGCATTGTAATTGCGAACAAGGAACTCTTCAAATTTGTTTTGGAAAAGACTCCCTTGTGGAGTTTTTGCGTAAACTGGGACCAGCGTTAATTGTACATCCATTGATGTTGTGCACGTAGTGGTAGCTGAAAGCCCCAGTTGTAAGCTTTTGGCTATTCTTAAGTTTTCTGAAGTTGTTGGCAAGCAAATAAAGCCGCCGTGAGCAGGTAGGGTTGTAGAGACTGTAGCCAGTGGGGAACCTTCAAAATAAGCATCGGATTCTGTAATACCTGTTCGGGGCCTGCTCAGTACTGCATCAATATCACCCTGTATGAGGTGTTGCATTAACTGATCTAGTGGTTCTTCAACTATGTTTGGTTCAACGCCCGTATACCCGGCATACAACGTTAGAACGCCTTTGCCGAAAGTGCGCAGCTCGGCCAACGGTAAGCCTGTCAAAAGTTCGTCAGGAACGCCTATGGTTATACCAAAAGCGGGTTTAGCCACAATAAACAAGAAGAATACTAGCAAAGCAGCAAAAGAGATCATAAAGCGCGAAGCGAATTGTTTTTTCAGTTTCCTCACCCCTGCACCGGCATGGTGATTACATTCTACTATTGCCAGAGATAGGTAGAAGTGTTTTTAACCAAAGAAGAATCCAAATGCCAAAGCCTGAGACCACGGCTGGTAGAAATGTGTCGAAAAAATGTTCAATAAGATAGGAATCGATAGGAAGAATCCAAAGCTGATTTCTAAATAGGACATGATGCATATAGCTCCAAACGGTGTCAAAACGTAGCAGGGTAATAGTGACAAAGCCCAGTGTAAGCAATAAAATGATCACGCTTGTTCTTCGTCCAGGGTAGACATCTTGTGGTATGACCCACACAAATGATGCAAGCTCGAGCACCAAAAACCAGGTTCTTACATCTTGCATGTGAAGCATTTCCATTTCGGTGAGCTTTAGCTGAGTACTACCTGTAAGCAAGTAAGTAAGTACATTCTTGTTTTGTGCACCTGGTTTTGCTAAAAGAAAGCTAACCAATGTAGCAAACCAGATTGCTAAAGTAAGTGCCTTTACTATGAAGATTAGAAGCTGTACCTTTGGGTTAGGTTTGTCTTTCCCACCCATAGAAATCGAAGTTGTCTGACGAATAGAGTTTCAGCACAAAATCCTTATCCAAGTGGTGAGGGCCTTGAAGTTCGTCTACCACTTTAGCAGCTTCGAAAGGGCTCACGTCGTCCACAGGAGCGTCACTGCCCACTAGTAGTTTTACGCCATAATCCTTCATAAGTCCCCACGCATAGCTTGTTTCAATCCGATTGCCCACACGCTCAGTAGCCCAAGGGAGTTCCTTTGAAAAAATGGGTTGTATGCATGCTGCTATCTCGAGCTCGGCCAGTTCTTCTATCTGGTCTAAACGCGTTATTTGCAGGTGTTCTATTCTATCTAATGGGTGTCTTGATTTCTTTAGTACACTTAAGGCTTGATCTATGGCTCTATCTCCGATGGCATGTAGTGCTACTGGTTTGTCCTTCTTGTGGGCTAGCTCCACCAAGGAAAAAAGCTCTTCATCAGTGTGGTTTAGCTTGCCATAATTTCCTGGATCATCACTGTATTCCTTTGTTAAAGCAGCTGTACGTGCTCCTAGTGAACCGTCTAAAAATACCTTTAGTCCCAAAGCATCACTTAACAGCTCAGGATCTGAGGTGTAGAAGGGGAATCCAGCTAAAAGACTCACGTTTTCTTTGGTTACATGCATGTCAACGAACTTTGTTATGCCAAATTCACTGAGCCTACGAACACCTTTTTCCAGCACTTCCTGCTTTGGAATAGCATTTACTTCAATAAACTTCTCCAGAAGATTAAAGACTTCTTCCTCTAAGAGCACGCCTGAAGGTGCATTAAACCCAAGCTGTTCCATGGCTTTGGTGTTCAGTACTGCTAAGTGAAGGCATGT
>DMVM01000095.1 GCA_003476705.1 Coprothermobacter sp. | reverse complement strand
AAGAAGAAATAACATACTTAAGCCAAGCAAAGGATCTTCATAAAATCAGCCTGAAAGATTTGTCGGTGGCAGCAGCCAAAAAACTTTCAGGTGGCACGACTGTTTCTGCAACCATGTTTGCTTCATACAAAGCCGGCATTCAAGTTTTCGCCACTGGAGGCATCGGTGGCGTTCATCGCGACGCACGGGAAAGCTTCGATGTGAGTACAGACTTGGAAGCCTTGGGTTCCGTCCCCATAACCGTGGTATGCGCAGGTGCTAAGGCCATATTGGACCTACCAGCCACATTGGAGTATTTAGAAACCAAAGGCGTATTAGTAGTGGGTTACAAAACCGATGAATTCCCCGCTTTCTACTATGGCCGCAGTGGACTGAAGCTGGAACACTCAGTTACTACTCCTGGAGAGTTGGCTCAAATCATACGTGAGCGTGATGCACTGCAGATCAATAAAGCCATATTGGTGGGAAACCCACCTCCTGAAAACATGGCTCTGGAAAAAGAAAAAGTTGAACAGCTCATTGAAGCTGCTTTACATGAAGCAAAGGCCCAAAACATCAAAGGCAAAGACGTAACTCCGTTTTTGCTGGATTACTTAGCCAAGAACTCTCAAGGAGAAACCCTGGAAACCAATATTGCTTTAGTGAAGAACAATGCACATGTGGGTTCTCTGATCGTAAAAGCACTGATGGCTGCTAAGATATAAACAGAAGAAGGAGGGGATAACTTATGCCAGAATTTTCAAGCCCATTTAGCGGAAACAAGTATGACCGTAAGCTTACTCACGAGGAATTGGTAAGAGCCATTAGGTTCATGGTGGCAGCTGAGTATGAAGCCACGCAACTTTACATGCAGCTCGCAGAAAGCATTGACAACGCACTTGCCAAAGACGTTTTGGTGGACATAGCCAACGAGGAAAGAGTACATGCAGGAGAGTTCCTTCGTTTGCTTTTCGAACTGGAGCCTGATGAAAAGAAGTTCTACGAAGAAGGCAAAGATGAAGTAGAGGAATTCATAAAGAAACATCAAAAGAAGTGAGGTAACAGAAACTAACGGAGGTGTCCGTAACAATAAAGGGCTTACCCACAGCGGCACAGCGGGTAAGCCCTTTTTAATTCCGACCGTATTACACAGTGTTGTGATCTGCTTAAAGGTTTGCTTTCTACTTCACCATGACGCGCGTCAAGAAAGCAGCCACTTGGTCACGGGTTAGCGTTAGGTCTGGCCCAAACGTGGTTTCTGTCATGCCCTTTACTACTCCCTTTTCGTAAAGGTAAGACACATAGATCTTTGACCAGTGCCCGAAAAGATCAGTAAATGGCGACCTGGGGATAAAGTTCTGACCAGGCTCTGACGGAAGTGTCAAGGCGATCAACTTTGCAGCCTCTCCTCTGGTTAGGTAACCAGCTGGACGCAGTGTCCCATCGGGATAACCCTTTACAATGTTGGCTTTGTAGAATGCCCAATAATAAGGAGCTACAGCGCTCTTAGGGTCCACATCTTTAAACGGGTTCTTTCCATCTAATTCCGCTAACGTAACAGGCTTAACACCTGTAGCTAAAGCCAGTGCATACATGAATTCACCGCGACTAATGGGTTCTGTAGGTCTGAACTTGTTGTCGAGTACCGTCAAAAATTTCTTCTCTACCACAGTGGTAATGTTGTCTTTTGCCCAAGAATTACTAATGTCAGTGATTTCAGGTACAGAGCCGAGCACAAATGAACCTGAAGTGGAAACGTCTTGGCCCACTAACCAAACCCTGTAAGTGTAGCTACCTGCAGGAATGTTAGGCAAAGTGATGAAACCAATCGGCGTGTTCCCAGCCGCGAAAGTTTTCTTCATTATTGCTTGGGTGTAACTCTTGCCTTGAGAATCCTTGTAATGGAAGTTACTGCCAGTAATCTCTACATCGTAGTAATAACCGCTGCTGAACTCCATTGTTACTGACGAACCTGGGTTCACCACGTAAACCATCAATTCTACCCCACCAGTGGGAAGTTGCATTACATCTAACTTGATTGCGAGTGTGCCTGCTGCCGATGTTGCTAAGGGTGCCATAACAACGAACAAGCTGAGGCACAGCATCACCGGAATAATCTTTCTTGTCAACTCTCTCATCCTTGTTTCACCTCCTTAACGAGGACGCATTTCAACCCCTTTTAGTTTCTTATTGTAACATTGTATCAACCTGTCAAGTGTAAATTGTGCTTTAATTAATCCATGGGAGAAAAAATAACTCTGCCAAGAATTGTTTGGGGACTCTGGAGAATTAAAACTTGGAATAGAACACCAAAAGAACTTGCTAGAACCATGAACAAGCTCTTGGACCTGGGCGTAGACACTGTGGATTTAGCAGACATTTACGGAGACTATGAAGCCACAAAGATGTTCGGTGAAGTGTTGCAAGCCGACCCAACACTGTCTAAACGCATAAAGGTGGTCACAAAAGCCGGCATTGTTTTGCTCTCAGACCAGCACCCAGAAGTTTATGTGAAGCACTACGATACTTCAGCTGAGCACATCATCGCCTCGGTAGATCAATCTTTACTTGACCTAGGCAGGGATCACATCGACCTGCTGCTCATACACAGACCTGACCCGTACATGGACCCTTTGGAAGTGGGTCATGCCTTTGACGAACTCTATAAGGAAGGAAAAGTGCTTTCCTTTGGCGTATCCAACTTCATGCCTTATCATCACTCACTACTCACAAAGTACGTGAAACAACCATTATTTGCGAATCAGATAGAAATCTCCCTTGCACATCCACAACCTTTTTTGGATTGGCAAATTCCATATATGATGGAAAACGACATAACCCCCATGGCTTGGTCACCCCTGGGCGGAGGAAAACTGTTCACCAGCGATGAACCCAACATGGTTAAGTTAAAGAACGCGCTGGAACAAGTTGCTCAGAATCACGGCGTCACACCTGAACATATTGCTTACGCGTGGCTACTTAGCCACCCGTCAAATATTGTTGTCATAGCAGGCAGTAGCAACTACGATCGAGTAAAATCTGCAGTTGAGGCAAAGGACATAGTCCTTGACCGACAGGAGTGGTTTTATCTTTTAGAGCAAGCCACTGGTGAACCCGTACCTTAACAAATAGAAAGAAGCCGAAGAGAAACAATGGAAGTTTTAGAAATTACAGACCTCACGGTTGAAGGTTTCGGCGTTGCTAAGCAATCTGGTCTTGTATATTTTGTAAAAGGCATTGTGGCTCCTGGAGACGTGGTAAGAGCAGTGGTTACGTCTCAACGGAAAAACTACGCGGAAGCTGAGCTGGTTGAACTGGTTCAGGCGAGCCCTTACAGGATAGAACCTATCTGTCCACATTTCTCTCAGTGCGGCGGGTGCCAGCTTCAACACATACCCTATCACGAGCAACTTCAATGGAAGAGCAGTTTTGCAAGCCAAAACCTATGGAAACTCGCCCGGGTAAAAGTGGACAACGTACACGTAGTTCCTTCTGACCTACTTTATGGCTACAGAGCAAAA
>DMVM01000051.1 GCA_003476705.1 Coprothermobacter sp. | reverse complement strand
ATGTGGACAAACTCGTTGAAAAAGGCTTAGTAAGAAGGTTCAGAGACGAAGAAAGAGACAGGCGACTGGTTTTGGTTGAGATAACCGATCAAGGACAACGCTTATTAAAAGAGACCAAAGAACAACTCTTGCGAACGTTAGAACGTCACTTGGAAAAATTCACCAATGAGGAAAAGGACGACATCGCAAAAGCCATAGAAACGCTTAGAAAAACCTTCGATTTTTAGGTTGTATAAAGGCAACTAAAGAACACTAAACGGGCACATAAAAAAGAGGAGAGACCACAGGTCCCCTCCTCTTTTTTCGCATGCTTTCACTGCCTGGAAAGCACTGTTGCCAGTGGTTTTACCTCAAATGTTTGAAGAATGCTTGGTTTGCTTTGTAAGCGTAATATACATCTAGTTTGCTGGAAACCTCAAACAGGGAGTGCATGCCCCACAAAGCCACACCGATATCCACTACGTCAGCTCCCCTATCGGCCATGAATAGAGCCACCGTTCCGCCACCGCCTTCATCGACCTTACCAAGCTCCGCCATTTGCCAGATAACGCCCTCCTTGTCAAAGGCTTCGCGAACCTGAGCAAGGAACTCTGCGTGAGCATCGTTGGCTCCACCTTTACCCCTGCCACCTGTGTACTTGGTCAGAACTGGCCCATAGTGCATCCTTGCAGCATTCTGCATCTCATGAACACTCTTCCAAATGGGATCCACAGCAGCGGTCACGTCAGCCGATAGCACTTTTGTGCGGTTCCAAGCTTCGTAAAGATCCAATGGACTAAACGAGGGTTTGGTCAGTGCAATGAGTTTGGAAAGGAACTTATCGATGAAAGCAGATCTCATACCCGTGTTTCCCATGGATCCCACTTCTTCTTTGTCAGCCAAAATTACCACGGCTGTCTTCTCAGGTACTTCTGCTAGATCCAATAAAGCACGAAACGCCGTGTAACCACACACGCGATCGTCTTGAGCATAAGCACCAATGAGTGCTCTGTCCAAACCTACTTCTCGAGGTTTCAATGCAGGTACTACCTCTAACTCAGCTGACAGAAAGTCGGCTTCAGTAATACCGTAAATGTCGTTAAGAAGCTTAAGAATGAACTTCTTAACGGGTTCCTTTTCCTCATCCTTAAGAGGAACAGAACCGATCACCACATCTAAGGATTCGCCTGGTATGGCTTCGTCCATGGTCTTAGACATTTGAATCTTTCTACCTAAGTGAGGTAATATGTCCGGAATTATCAAGACGGGGTCTTCCTCTTTTTCTCCCACAGCAATTTCCACCACAGTACCATCTGTTTTAACCACCACACCGTGCAAAGCCAAAGGCGTAGAAACCCAGTGGAAGTTCTTGATGCCGCCGTAGTAGTGTGTCTCTAAAATGGCAATCTGCTCATCTTCTTTTAGTGGCCTTGGCTTAAGATCCAGTCTGGGCGCGTCTACGTGTGCCACCACAATGTTTACGCCCTCAGTAGCGGGCTTTTGACCTAGAACAGCAAAAACCACACTCTTTTTACGATTTTCAAAATATACCTTCTCTCCTGGTCTCCAAGAGCCTTCCAGTTCATCTAAATTGCGGAAACCCTTTCCTCGGGCTTCCTTTATGGACTGTGTAACAGTTTCACGTTCGGTTTTTGCAACAGCCATAAACTGCATGTAATCCTTTGCAAAGGATTCGATCTCTGAGAGCGTGGTTTCGTCAACTTTCAAATGTCCGTTCTTCCAGTTAATCATGAGCTGTTCAAAATTCACCACATATGCGCCTCCTTCATTTACAAACAAATATAGTTTAACATTCCATTGAAGCAAACCACCATCGTGGAGTTTGTTATAATTCTCTTGTGCAGAAAAAGTACCTTCTTCTTGGTATAGCTGGCGGAACAGGTTCAGGTAAGACCACAGTTGCAAAAACCTTACATGATATTGTCCCGAAAGACCAGGTGACCATGCTCAGCATGGATTCCTATTACAGAGACTTCCCAGACCTGAGCTTGGAAGAACGTCGGAAGTTAAATTATGACCACCCCAATGCTTTCGACTTTGATTTACTTTATAAACACTTGCAGATGCTAATCCAAGGAGAATCCATAAGAGTACCAGAATATTCCTTTGAACTTTATGGAAGAACGGGTAACTACGAGATTGTAGTGCCCAGACCTGTAATCATAGTAGAAGGCATTCTGTTGTTTTACGATGAACGCATTAGGAACTTGTTCCATATAAAAATCTACGTGGATACCGATGCTGACGTGAGAATACTCAGAAGACTAAAACGCGATGTGGAAAAACGAGGTCGCACACTGGACTCTGTTATTAAGCAGTATTTGGAAACAGTACGTCCCATGCACATCCAGTTTGTGGAACCAACGAAGAGATTTGCTGATATCATCGTGCCAGAAGGTGGAAAGAACATGGTTGCCATGGACATAATTAAAGCTAAAATACAAGTGCTTCTGCAAGAACTTTATGATGATAAAAGCTACAAAAATGACAATGATTCCTCTGTATTAGGGGAGGAAGGAGACATATGAACAAAATGGAAGAAGAACTTTTGGCGGCTGTGCGCGCCATTAACACGAGCATGCTGGCTAGTGACGGGCATACCACCATATCAATAAAGCTGGAAAACGGCAACATACTGGCAGTAGTGGGAAAGAAAGATCCGTTTGTTACCGAAGAGGATTTACTGGAGATAGAACCCAGTGGTGAAGTTCTAAGAGGTAATCCTGAGGAAGAAATTTTGGTTCACTTAGACATTTACAGACATTGGGACAACGTGAAAGCATTAATTCACTCCTATCCTATTAGCCTCGTAAATCTAGCTTTGGGACGAGTCCCCATGGCAGAAAACGTTGAACCAGGCATGTTATTTCAAGATCTTCAGATCATCGCTGCGCCACCTCTGGATAGAAAACAACTTATTGAGCAAATAAAGGATATCTTTGATGTGGGGGTGGCTTTAGTAACCACTGATTTTGGCCTCCTATTGGCTGGAGAGAGTTTGTGGGAAGTGTTCTTCCGGTTGCAGCAGCTGGAAGAATTGGCTGAACGGATCACATTTAAGAGTGTCATAGGACATTAGAAATATGGAATATGTAAAGAGAATATTTTCAATTGAACTTAAACCAGGTATGACCAACGTTAAGGAACTTTTTGTTCTGCAACAAAAAACGTACGGCTCAAAAAAGAAAGACGGCA
>DMVM01000161.1 GCA_003476705.1 Coprothermobacter sp. | reverse complement strand
GACAAATGGTAAGACTTTCCAACCTAATGGGAGCCATGGGTGATAAATATGCCAACATTCCGCTCCCAATTGGACTGACCGTGGATGGAAAACCCATAATTGAAGACCTCACCAAAATGCCACACTTGCTGGTAGCAGGTGCTACTGGGGCGGGTAAAAGCGTGGCTCTGCAGAGTTTCATTGTGTCGTTCTTGATGAATTTCAGTCCTGACGACGTACGTCTGGTTTTAGCTGACCCAAAGCATGTAGAATTCTCCTTTTATCAAGGCCTTCCTCATCTTTTATATCCAGTGATCAACAATCCACAGCAAGTGCTAATCGTTCTTAAAGAATTGGCCGCAGAAATGGAAGAAAGGTACCAAATACTCGCGCAATCCAAGTCCAGAAGCATTGTTGATTACAATAAATTAAACCCGGAGGAGAAAATACCCATAATAATAGTCGTAATTGACGAATTGGCTGATATCATGCTTACAGCACCCTCCGAGATGGAACAAGTAGTAGCAGTATTGGCTTCTAAAGCAAGAGCAGCGGGCATCCATATCATCATGGCTACTCAGAGGCCTTCTGTGGATGTTATCACAGGACTGATAAAAGCAAACATTCCTCACCGTATTGCTTTTGCCGTGAGTAGCCAAGTGGATTCACGGGTAATTCTAGACGTCACTGGAGCAGAACGGCTAATCGGTGCTGGTGACTTTCTGTACTCAAACCCTGCCGTAATGAAGCCCATAAGAGGTCAAGCTCCTTTCATTTCAGATGTGGAAATCATGCGTGTGGTGGAGTACTGGAAGTCGCAACCGATGGAAACCCAGCTTCGAGAGATCCCAATGATGGAGTCCATCTCAGGAAACTTTGATAGTTCTGATCCCATAACGAATGACGTGATTAACATGATAAAGAACCTGGACAGAGTTTCTACATCTCTCATACAGCGACGATTTAAGATTGGCTACAATCGAGCCGCACGTATTTTGGACGCACTTGAAGAACAAGGCTATGTGGGTCCATTGGAAGGCGCAAGAGGCAGAAAAGTCATAAAACACTAAAAGAACCGGAAGCCTTAATTGCCAAAAAACGCTGCTGCCCTTTCGTAAATTAAATCGACCTTTGCGTGAAGATCTGAAACATCTGTTATGCTTTGCAATTCTTCTTCCGAAAGCAAACCAGAAGAGCGAAGAGCTTCAATGAAGTCTTCTACTTCGCCATCCAAAACCTGCCTAGACAAATCCTGGACACGCTTATATGCCGCTTCTCTACCAAGCTTCTGTTGAATCAAGGACAATGCCCTGGACGAATAAAGCAAGTTCTTCGAATTGGACATGTTCGCTAGCATTCTTGAGCTGTCAAAAACACTATTACTAACAAGTGATTTGGTTTCTCTTAGCATGAAAGCAATCAAATCAAAGCACAACGGGTACACTATTCTTTCAGTACTCGAATGAGAAATATCTCGTTCAAACCATAATGGAACATTTTCCAACGCAACGCTAACTTGCGAACGCAAAACTCGGCTTAGACCCGAGATACGTTCCCACCGCACCGGGTTTCTTTTGTGCGGCATAGCAGAAGAGCCCGCTTGACCACGTTTAAATTCCTCTTGGGCTTCACCTATTTCCGTAATCTGAAGAATTCTCATGTCCTGCGCAAGCTTATCTAGAATACTCGCTTCTAGTGCTACGTAGAACAACACCGGTGCATAAACGTCACGAGGTACTATTTGAGTACTAACTGGAAGTGCACTGAGGCCCAGAATTCTGAGAAATTCCGATTCTATATCCGGGTCCAAATTAGTGTAAATACCCAGAGCACCTGATAGTTTCCCAGGTATGCTCTGCTCAAAAGCAGTAAGCATGTTTAGTGCCCTTTTGAGTGCCACGGCAACGGTTAAAAAACGGAGTCCAAAGAAATAAGGCTCTGCGTGCACGCCATGAGTTCTACCGGTGCAGGCGTTGTGTTTAAACTGGACTGCCTTTTCTGTTAAGACCTTAATGGTTTCATCGGTAAGTGCGTTTATGTGACGTAAAGACTGCTTCATCTGAAGAGAAAAGACCGTATCCATGATATCAGAGGAAGTAAGCCCTCTGTGGAGGTATTCGGTGTACTTATCAAGTTTACGACTTATCACATTTATGAATGCGACTACTTCATGGCGAGTAATCTTTTCTTCAGCTTCTATCTCTTCTGCGCTGAAGAATGGCCTGTTTCTCTCCAAATACTCTGGGATGTCAGCTGGGATTTTTCCCAGCATTGCTTCAGCCTTCAAATAAGCCAGTTCTACTTCGTAAAACAAGTTATACCTGTTATCTTCATTCCAAATATTCTCAATAGATGTGTCACGGTATCGGCTCAAAATATCCATCTACATCACCACCCACACAAACATAAAATGGAAAATCCTGAACTTCTGTGAGGAAAAACCCTTCTGCTCCCATAGATTCGTGTTTTCTACTTAAGACTTGCTTTATTTTGGTGCCGTAGAATGCACCGGCACCGCCCACAGCAATACCGTATGAAAGACCAATACGCCGGAAAGTTTCTAGAACGTCATCGCTAACCCCCTTCGCTATAACCAGTTGAACCCCAAGCCTATTCATACCCTCTAAAAACGGCAACATCCTACTGACGCTGGTAGGTCCACACGATCCCAATGGTGCTTCTTTCGAAGCCATCAAAGTCGGGCCGGCTAAAAAAACTACCGCTGGGAGATGTAACCCCTCTTCGCAAATCGTTTGTAAACCCCTATCTCTGGTTATACCTATTATGCCTCTACAACTGTACCACTGCTTTTCTTTAAGCATCAAGGTCAATCCACTCCGCTCTATACGGCCAACACATAAAGCTCATACTCACAGGTACTGCCGACATGTGAGTAGGAAGAACCCGCAGAAAGACATCTCCAACCCAGCTTTCACCGTTTTTTAGAGGATCGACTGTGCTCGCTCTCAGAGCGTTGACAAGTTCTTCATAGGCATGCTCATAGCAAGCTGGGAAATTGTTTCCGAAAAGGAAACTCAGTTTGGACTGCTTTAGAGCTTCAGCTGCTGTACCGCCTACAGCCACGCCAAAATGAACTGGAGGGCAAGACAAAGAGGCCCTTTTCGAAGACCAGTCCTGCAAATCATCAATCACAGCTTCCCAAGAAGCTGTACCGGAGTATACCTTTAGAAAGCAATGCGTTTCTGTACCTGCTCCTGAAATAACCGCACCTAAACCCCTCTTATCACGGACTTCCTCAAAAAAGCATACTTGGCGTCGCCCTAACGGATGTTGTCCGAAAAAAGCTGAAGAAAGCATTGAGGGTCGTGCAAGATCGTTGAAACAGTTTTCAAAAG
>DMVM01000138.1 GCA_003476705.1 Coprothermobacter sp. | reverse complement strand
CTGGTAAACCACTCATACTTGGTGGCTCCAAAGGTCGTACCGATGCAACTGGGTATGGTGTGGCTTTGACAGCACGGGAAGGTGCAAAGCGTTTGGGCATGGACTTCAACAAGTGCACAGTAGCTCTGCAGGGTTTTGGTAATGTGGGTAGCTACAGTGGACTTTACTTGCACCGCTTAGGTGGAAAGGTAATTGCAGTTACTGACGTATTCGGAGGTATTTACAATAAGGACGGTATCGATATTGAGAAGCTGATGGAGCATGTGAAGAAGACAGGTTCTGTGGTGAACTTCCCCGGTACGACGTCCATTAACAATGAGCAGTTACTTAGCTTGGACGTTGACATATTGGCACTCTGCGCTCTAGAGAATCAGATTACCGCAGACAATGCTGACACCATAAAGGCAAAGATGATTGTTGAAGGAGCTAACGGTCCTGTGACTCCTGAGGCAGATAAGATTCTGGACAGCAAGGGCATCTTTGTATGCCCAGATATTCTGACTAACGCTGGTGGAGTCATGGTTTCTTACTTCGAGTGGGTGCAGAACTTGACAAATCTGTACTGGTCTGAGGAAGAAGTCAAACAGCGTCAGGAAGAAGGCATGGTTGAAGCCTTCAAGGCTGTGTACGATTTGGCTCAGCAGTACAAAGTAAACATGCGTACGGCTGCTTACATGATCTCCATTAAGCGTGTTTACGAAGCTATGAAAGCCAGAGGCTGGGTGTAATAATAGTAGTCTTTATAAGTCGGAGTTGCATTTTCGTGCCAATGAGGAGGAGAACGTACTAACGCAAACATAGGCACATGTGATGCTACAAGAAGAATCTTTCTCTCCTTTGGAGGGCGGCTCGTAGCTCGAGCCGCCTTTCCTTTTTTGTTGTTTTGAAGCGCACATAAAACAAGCCGTATCATGGTTAAGATGACGCACTTGGTTTAAAATGAGTTAAAGCAGAAGGAGGATGAGCAATTTGAGTTTTATCGATTTGAGGTCGGATACGGTAACGCTTCCCACGGAAGAAATGCGACGTGCCATGGCTGAGGCAGAAGTGGGTGATGATGTTTACGGTGAAGACCCCACCATTCAACGCTTGGAAAGTTTAGCAGCTGAAATCATGGGCAAGGAAGCGGCTTTGTTTGTGCCTTCAGGAACCATGGGTAACCAAGTGAGCGTGATGACCCATACCCAGCGAGGGGATGAAGTCATCATGGAGGCAGAAAGTCATGTTTATTATTACGAAGTAGGTGCCATGGCTGTCTTAAGTGGAGTGCAGGCTCGTCCCGTACCCGGTAAGCGTGGTGTCATGGATCCTGATGACGTGAGAAAAGCCATCAGAGAACGTAATAACATCCATTTCCCACGAACGTCCTTAGTTGTTTTAGAAAACACCCACAACCGTGGTGGTGGGAAAGTGCTGCCTTTGGAGAACGTAAAAGCCATTTCCGACATTGCTCACAGCAATGGCCTCAGCGTGCACATGGATGGAGCACGTATCTTCAATGCACAGGTTGCCACTGGTATACCAGTTAGTGAATATGCAAAATACGCCGATTCTGTGATGTTCTGTCTGTCCAAAGGGCTGTGTGCACCCGTGGGTTCAATGGTAGTTGGTAGCAAGGACTTCATTAACAAGGCAAGAAAAAATAGGAAAATGCTCGGTGGTGGTATGCGTCAGGCTGGTGTGTTGGCTGCTGCTGGTATCATCGCACTGACTAAAATTGTGGATCGATTGCAGGAGGACCATGATAATGCAAAACTTCTGGCACAAAAACTGCAGCAGCTGGGTTACGGCGTCGATCCTGAAGCAGTAGAAACCAACATGGTGGTTGTGGATGTGACGCCCACAGGTAAAGACGTTCACACTATGGAAACGGAGCTCAGAAGCCGAGGTGTTCTTGCAAATGCAAATAGCCCTAAAACGCTGCGTTTAGTCACTCATTATGGGGTAACTAGGGACGATGTAATAATGGCTGTTGATGTTTTCGCCCATATTATGAGCCATTGAACTAAAAACTTTGCCCTGTGTGTGTTTTGCTGCTAAATACTTCGCTTTGGCTAGGTGATCTTAATCGCTAAACGTGTCACCTGGCTCTAAGCATTCTAAGCCACTTTGGTTCGTAATACAGTGCGAAATAGGGTACGGCTTTGCCACCAAAGGATAATTTGAAGTTGGCAAGGCGAGGTAGGTTAATGGCACACCAATCAAAATACAAATAGCCTTCGCTCTTGAGTTTCTCCAAAATGGTAAACATGAGCAAAGGTGAAGTGCCGAGTGAAAGCCCTTTAGGTGTGTTTCCAGAAACATAGTAGTAAGCGCCCTTACCTTGCAATAATATGGCGGCAAAACCCAGCAGTTGTTCATCTTTCTTCGCGGTGTAAATTTTTACTTTTTCTCCCAACTGTGGTAGTGCTAAGAAAAAATCTTTTGAGTAGGGTGGTTCAATGGATTTGCGGTCAAAGGTGCTGATGTAGATATCCCAAAGAGGCTCCATATCAGTGGTTTCTTCCACTGTAATGTTCTCTCTTTGAGCTTTGTAGATCGTGTTTCGTTGTTTTTGCTCCACCTTCATGATGCCAAAATCTGTCAGGTCGCTAAGCGCTGTATACAACACCTGCATACCAAAACCTTCCCTTTGGAAGCCTCGTACATCTTGAAAGAAGTTTGTAGCCGATATGTAGTGGATAACAGAAAAGTTTTTCTTCAAATACTCAGCCAAGGCAATCTGGGCATCTAAAAGTGTGCGGTGGTTAAGGTGGTCATAAACTAAGGGCATGTAGGTCATAGGTGGCGCGGGCCTTATGTGTTTTCCAACTTTTCTAAGCGCTGCGCCCATGAATATGTTGCCTGATGAAACCACTGATAAGGTGAAGCTCTGTCCATGGTAACAAGAATCCACTAACTTTAGAAATGAACTGGTGGCAAAGGGTGATGGACATTCAAGGTTTTCTACAAACTGATCCCATTTAGGGTGATTCTCGACAATTTCAAACTTCGCCATGACAGTTATAAGTTTAGCAAAGAACAACAGTTCATCAAAAGTGAGCTTTAAGTGCTTATGATGGTCTGATGCAGCAGTTACCATTATTATCTACCAACAAAAATTGGTAGTTCTTACCAAATTCCACAGGAAGGCTAATTCTGTCACCCAATTCCACTTCGCTTTTGTTTTCTAATACAATAAACACTTGCATTGCGAAATTGTCTAAGTCGGCATTTTCTGGGAAGTCTTTTTGTATCAGATATATACTGATGGTTTCCCCTTTTTGAAAGGGTGTATCCATGTCGGGATTCAGCGAAACCAAATGACCGGCGATAGCTTTGTCTTCTATGTAATACTCCACATGCAAGCCATAAATTGCTGTGTTATTACATTGGTTTACAAAGCTGAGAACTACCTCGTTATTTTGTTTCTCCGTATTCGAACTGGGGCAACTGCACAGACACAGCATGAGCAGTGCCATTGTCAAGAATAAAAAAAGTTTCTTCATCGTCACCTCCTTCGGGTTAGTAGCTTTTCGTACTTTACTGAGTGTGTCTGACTCACAGGTTTAGTAAAACTGTTGCGTTATGCAGTGGTAGCGCCACATTGTAAATGTTTAAGTTCTCCTCTGTGTACATCCATTGAGGTGCATAGTGACAGTGTCCATGGATCACTGTAAGAGGAAGGCTCTTAAGTTTTTGGAACAACTTTTCTGAAGTAAGTTGCAGCGGGTTGGGCACTGGGTCGATAGTGTACGTGCCCACAGCATAGTGGGTTAACAATATACAATTGGAATGCTTTGAAACAAATGCTTCGATTGTTTCCAAACGTTTTTCATATACTTTGGTAATACCGGGCACATTTTTGCTTTGCCAAGCCGTGGGTTCATCAAGTACCCCAGTAGTACCAAAAATGTCAATACCTTTTACCTGTACCTGTTCATCGTCCAACCAAATAACGTCAGGGAACTCCCTCTTTAGCTTTCTTTTTGTGTTTTCAAATTCCTCATTTCCAAACACGGCAATTATGGGAACGTCTTCCCAGTTCTGGCGGACTTCTTCGTGTATTAGATCAAAAGCTCCAGCAGCTCCTCTGAGTACCAGATCTCCTGCCAAAAGAAACAAATCTGGCACTGGTAAGTTTCTTATGCTGTCAATGAAAAGCCTTATGTATTTTGGGCTGTGTATATCTGCGCTGGCTGCGATGAGCATATTGTTTTAATTATAAGATCACGTGTGTTAACACAGTGTTCCCTACTTTGATTTACAATTAAAAACATTCAAAAGCTAAGCTGGTGATGCATGTATCATGAAAGGCAAGTGGTTAGACAGTCTTTATAGGACGTTTCCTGCACTTAGCTACAGGAACTTTAGGCTTTTTTGGTTTGGCCAAGCAATTTCACTCATAGGTACGTGGATTCAAAATGTTGGTCAGGGTTGGCTGGTCTTGGAATTGACGAACAATTCTGCTTACATGCTTGGTATAGTGACTATGCTGCAAACTCTTCCGGTACTGCTTCTTTCCTTGGTTGCTGGTGCCTTCGTGGAACGGTTTCCGAAACGCAACGTTTTGTTGGTAACCCAAAGCTGTTTTGGTATTTTGGCAGCCATCTTGGCCACACTTACTTTGTTTGGTGTAGTCAAGTACTGGCACGTACTCGTTCTTGC
>DMVM01000040.1 GCA_003476705.1 Coprothermobacter sp. | reverse complement strand
GCGGCTTGCAGGAAAGCAAGTACATTAAGTACTTTAGCCCTTAAAGCTGCTATCTCGGTGCTAAGTTTACCTTTCAACGTGTTTTCACCGGCTTTTAGAAGTTCAGTGCTTCTTGCCATAATAAGGTCATTAACCGCTTCAGCCTGGGTTAGATCCATCTTCCCATTGAGGAAAGCTCGAAATGTGAACTCCCCAGGCTGAGCAGGTTTCATACCGGCATCTAAAAGGCTCTCAATGATAAGTTCAGCAATGGCAGGGTTCCCATGACACATGATTTCTACCATTTCTTCTCCTGTGTAGGAATGTGGCTCAGGATACCAAATGGCTATGACTTGATCTTCTACCTTCTTGGATCGGAAAAGCCGTAAAGAAGCATGGCGTGGTTTTGATAGTGGGTTATTCAGAAAAGCTTCTACAATGTTTCTGGAGCTGTCTCCAGAAACCCTGATTACATGTATAGCTCCCACTCCCCATGGAGTTGCTAATGCTACTATGGGTTCCACGTATACACCCTACAAGCCATAAGACTGTTGTTTATGTTTGTCACCTGATAATTCTACATCTTCAACTGTTCGATCTGCCAAAGGAAATCTGGCTTTCTAAGAAGTTTGAGAACCACTGAGAGCTTCCCAGAGCTGCAAGCGCCACCAAAACTACCAGTGCGGCTGGATACCAAAAATAGCTAACCACAGCAAGGACGGTCCAGAACCATGGCGTTGACACGGCTTTTCTTAAGGTGCTAGTTCCATATCCAACCATGCGTATGATCATGATCCAGAAAGCTATCCATAATGCAGCCCAAAAGACAGTTAACAATAGCCCGATGTAGGAGTTCAATGCGCTCAGTGCGGCATTGAAGAAAAGTGAGGAGGTTAAGTCTACAAAGGCATAGACAGCAAAAAGGAATACTGCTCCCAAAGCTGCTGAGAGAACACTGCCCCAGGAAATAGAAAAACCTGGAGTGCTATCGCTTAAGAGCCCCCAAATTAACCCTAAGACCAGGAAGCCCAAAACACCGTATTTTGCTATGACGGAGAAGGGTCTAAGAATGTAATAGAGTATATCATTTCCGATTAAAGCCATGGTTTGCAGTGTAGCCGTTGATTGGTTTACTACGCGCGATCCCATAAGTATTACCGGAATTTCGCCTTCACTGCCAGGTGCAATGTAAACATCTGATCCAGCTGCGACCAATGGGTACCAAAGTTTTCCCTTTAGGGTGAATTCTCCAAAGAACACTTCGCCCATAGAAACTGTTGTAAACACACTTGTTTGTCCTCCGTACTGGGTGAAGTCCATTAAAAATCCAGGGGGAGCAACGGTGTCAGCTTGGCTTTTCCAATAGCCCACATACGTACCGAAACCAAACTCATTACCAGTTACCAGTGCCGCATGAACGGATAGTGGCAAAACAACGCACATGAGCACTGAGATAACAATGAGTCTGGAAACGATCTTCTTTTTCTTGGAACTCATCTGTTCCACCTCCTGAGGAGGTCATGCTTCACTGTCTTCGAGGCTTTCCAATAGAGCAGTAAGCACTTTCTCCACAAGTTTTCTTTTATGTGGATATTTTGCCACAAAATTGTCAATTTTTTGCCCTATCGTATAAGCTTCTGGAGGTGGAATGGCAATGCGTTCTTTTCGAGGTCTGAGCGTTACTGTTTGACGCCGCGCTGGTATAACGCTGTGGTAACCCAAACTGCCCAGTGACACAGCTAAAGATTTAGCAGGCTGAGGCTCGCCGTGGGTTACCATAAAAGTGGTGTCTGGCTGAAAATTCTTTGCCCAACTCAGAAGGTCTTTGGCGTCGGCGTGGGAAGAAAAGCCATTTATGGTGTGTACTTGTGCGCGAACGGCAATGTCTTCTCCTATAATCTTCACGTTTCGCGCTCCATCTACAATGGACCTTCCCAGTGTGCCCGCTGCCTGATACCCTACAAAAATGAGATGATTTTTTGGGTTCCACAGTCCGTGTTTAAGATGATGTAAGATCCGTCCTCCTGTGCACATGCCTGAACCGGCCATGATCAGAGCGAAATCTAAATTGTTTAGTTTCTTACTCTGCTCTGGTGTATCAACATACTGGATACCAAGTTTTTCTTGATCCATACCTTGGAAGAACTCTGACAAATGAGGCAACAGGTATTCAGGATAACTGCTGTAAACAGCGGTGATCTTGTTGCCCAAAGGTGAATCGAAGAACATGGGCATACTCGCAAGCTCAGGCATTTCTTGTGTCAAGAGCAGGTAAAGTTCATAAATGATCCTTTGAGCTCTATCCACTACGAAAGTTGGTATTAGTACTTTCGATTGATCACGGATTGCTGCAGAAAGTGCATTCTTAAACTCTGCACGTGTTTCTCTTACATCTTTGTGCTGACGATCACCATAGGTGGATTCAATGACTACGTAATCAGCATCTTCAAAAATGTACGGGGGTGGTTCTAAAACAGTGTCCTGTTGCCCAAGGTCACCAGAGAACACCAGCTTCACGTTTTCGGCGTTTACTTCTATGCTACTGGCACCTAATATGTGCCCTGAGGGTTGGAAAGTGAATTGGAATTCCTTGAAGGTCTCAGTTTGATTCCATGGTACTGGTACAAAAAGTTTGCTTGCTTCATCAATGTCCTCCTCGTCAAACAGTAGTTCTACGGGTGGTTTGTCCTGCCTACGCCTTTTACGGTCAAGGCGTTCTTTTTCCTCTTTCATGAGCTTTACGGTGTCTTCCCAAAGAAGCTCTGTAAGTTCTATTGTAGGCGGTGTTGCAAAAATAGGGCCTCGAAAACCATTTTTGACAAGAACAGGTATGCGTCCTGAATGGTCTAGGTGAGCATGAGTAAGCAAGAGTGCGCTAACTTCTTTTGCTTTTATGTCCAGTGGCTGGTAGTTCCAGTCTTCTTCTTTGCCTTGGAACATGCCAAAATCTATGAGAAGCTTTGCATTATCGCTTTCGAGTAAATAACTCGATCCAGTGACTTCTTGGGCGGCGCCCAGAAATGTGAGTTCCATGGGTGTGTTCACCTCCCTTTCCCTAATGGTAAGACAATGTAGGGCAAGTTAGATAGCTTTTCCAAGTTAACCTACGCAGAAACTTTTTTTGCCCGATGGCAAGGTTATCGTCGCGTTAATGTGTCCTTTTGCATGTGGACAAAAGTGAAGGCAGGAGAACCGTTTGCGCGACGTTAGCCGGTTCTTCTCATCAAAAAGGGCCTTTATGTCTAGCAAAAATAAGAAGAGGCTCCTTAGCAAGCAGAAGCCTCTTCGAGATGTTTAGCTGATTTTTCTGTGGTTAATGAAAGTTAATCTTCTATTTTTATGATGAACATGACCTTCCCAGTAGCACCAGTGGGCAAGCCACTAAAAC
>DMVM01000004.1 GCA_003476705.1 Coprothermobacter sp. | reverse complement strand
AAAGCTTCCACAATTCTGAGTTTGTCCAAAGGATTAATCCTCGCAAATATACTGATATCCTGCACTGTCTGCTGAAGCTCTTCATCGGTCATGGTAGCAAGTTCAGCAGAAGTGATTACTTTACCTTCAGGGAAGTCTAGTTCCCTGGCAATGGCATACGCTGTTACTGGATGATCTCCAGTAATCATTATTGGTCTAATACCTGCCTCACGGCACTTGTCCACAGCATCTTTAACTTCAGGTCGAAGTGGGTCCTTCATAGCTACAAATCCCAAGAAGGTAAGGTCTTTTTCTATTTCTGTGTCCTCTTTAGGCAAGGAGCCTTCAATGACTTTCTGAGCAAAACCCAGTATTCTCAGGCCCTGAGAAGCTAACTTCTCAGATTGTTGCAAAATAAGTCTCTTTCTTTCTTTTGGCAGTGGTTTGGTCTCACCATCTACGAGCTCACTGTTGCACAATGACAAAATCACTTCAATGGCACCCTTAGATACTACTAAAAAGCGTCCGTCAACCTGATGAACTGTGGTCATGCGTTTGGTTTCAGAAGTGAACGGAATCTCGTGTACACGTGGTAGTTTGTTTCTAACGTCTTCCACGAACCCTTCGTCCAAGAAACTTATCAGTGCGATTTCTGTGGGGTCGCCAGCATTGTTTGTGGCATCGTTACAAAGAATCATGGAACGAAGGAGCTCCTCTTCCATTGTTTGTTGGCTGATCTGCTCCTCTTCCACATATTTATCGGAGAACCATGCTCCTACCAAGGTCATTCTGTTTTGTGTTAGGGTTCCCGTTTTATCTGTGCAAATGTGCGTCTCTGCTCCTAGAGTCTCCACGGCCGGCAAGTTTCGTACTACTGCATTTCTTTCAGCCATGTCTGCCACACCAAGAGCCAAAACAATAGTTACTACTGCCGGTAACCCTTCTGGAATAGCTGCCACTGCCAAGCTTATAGCAGTAAGCAGCATGTCAGTTACGGAGGCTCCCTGAAGGAAAACACCCATTGCAAAAACCACGGCTGAAACAATTAGGAATAGCACACCAAGCAAACGCCCCAGCGTGTCCAGCTGCCGCTCCAGCGGTGTTTTTTCCTTTTTAACCTCTCGTATTTTTGTTGCTATCTTTCCAAGCTCAGTCTCGGCGCCTATCGCAGTAACCAAGACCTTTGCTCTGCCTTTTGTGACTGCAGTTCCCATGAATACCGTGTTCTTTTCAGAGGGCTTTTCGCTACTGGGGTCTACCGCATCCTTCTTTACCGATACTGATTCACCAGTTAGAGTGGATTCATCCAAATAAAGGGAACGTTCTTCCAGAATGATGCCGTCGCAGCTTACCTTGTCACCAGCTTCCAATACCACCAAATCGCCCACTGTAACTTCCTCAGAATCAATGACTTGAACTTTGCCGTCACGTATGACTTTTGTAGTGGGGTTTGCCAGTTTCTTAACTGCCTCCAAAGCGGCTTCAGCGCGCCTTTGCTGGGTCACCCCCAAAATGGCATTCAACAACACCACAGCGATAATGGCGAGTGTGTCAATGAGTTCACCGAAGAACGCAGATATAACAGCAGCTGCTATAAGCACAATAATCAGGAAGCTCTTGAATTGGTCGATAAATTGTTGTAGTAGCGTTTCCTTTTTTGCCTCAGGAAGTTTGTTAGGTCCATATTTTTTCTGTGCCTCGGCAACTTCTTCGCTACTTAAACCTCGTTCCAGGAAATCTTTACTAAGTAACACTAAAGACTACCTCCTCTTTTTACGGAATTAGATTAGTCAGCACAACTACGTTTCCTTTGACCCACACAATACACTTTTCAAAAGTGACATCCCTCAGCAAAAATGATACCAAATGATTGGCTTAAGTAAACCCACATGTTTTTAAGTAAAACTAATGGAGGGTGAAAGTCACACGTCCACCCTCCATACATACTCAATTCTGTTTATGTGTTTATTTTACTAATCCTTCTGCAACCACTTCCACGGCTGTTTCTAGCCCCTTCACAATAACCTCCAGAGGCATGCTCGGCCTAGCTGGTTTTGCACCTGCTGCCTGCTCTAATATGAACGGGATGTGAATAAAACCGTTCAAAACCGCCGGCTTATTGTTTCTCAAGTAATGTGAGACACCATAGAATACCTCGTTACAGCAATATGTCCCAGCTGTATAAGAAACAGAGGCAGGAATTACTTTTTCCACCAGTGTGTCAGCAATTTTCTCTACGGGTATGGTAGCAAAGTAGGCATCTGGTCCACCTTCCACCACAGGTGCATAACGAATTTGGTTGCCTTCATTATCAGGTATGCGGTAGTCTTTAACATTTATAGCTACCTTTTCTATGCTCAGTTCAACACGTCCGCCCGCTTGTCCCACGTTTATTACAGCCACAGGTTGATATTTTTCAATTAGTTTTACCGCCTCGTCAATGCATTTAACTGTGACCACTGGTAAAATTCCTGTTACCACTTCTAGCCCAGCAATGATCTTGCCTTCCAGCTGCTTTACAGCAAGCTCAGAAGGATTGACTTTTTCTCCACCGAAAGGCTCGAAGCCTGTCAGCAAAATTCTCGACATCATGCATTCCTCCTTTCTTCTTTAAAACAAGATTATGTACGCAAAAATCAAAATGGTGATCCACATCACCACAGCCACAGGAGCCTGCCGCTTTATAACCCCGAAATTGTCCTTCATTTCTAGCAAAGCCACTGGAACAATATTAAAGTTCGCCGCCATTGGACTGATTAGTGTTCCACAGTAACCTGCAAGCATGCCTAATGTACCCAAAATCGCAGGATTGGCACCGTGCATTTCAATGACCAGAGGTATGCCTATACCCGTAGTGATCACAGCAAAGGCAGCAAATGCATTCCCCATTATTATTGTGAACAAGGACATACCGATGAAATAAGCAGCCAGAGTACCCAAAGCATACTGCGTTGGCACCACTGCAGATATGAGTGAAGCCACCACTGCACCTACCCCAGCTGCGTTAAACACAGCGCCCAGCGCAGCCAAAAGCTGAGGCAACGTGGCTGCTGCACCCACAGCATCAATGAGTCTCCGTCCCTCCTGCATGGTATTGCCAAAGCCTTCTCGGAACATTATCATGGCGATGACTATGGCCGCTATGGATGCCAGCCCTAGTCCCATCAACGCACCTAACGTGGTAAACTGAGCAACCCCAAACGTTACAATGGGTATGATAAGGATAGGTATAAAGAGCTTGTTTCCCCATTTATCCCTTTCTGCAGTTCTGTACTCCAAACTTGATTCTTTAGCAGATCCCACTCTAATCTGCTTAAACCCTGACAACAAAGCCATAACAACGAGAAAAGCTCCGACCACGGTATTTGGAAGGTGGATAATCGGTGCCATGAACGTCAGCCCAAA
>DMVM01000145.1 GCA_003476705.1 Coprothermobacter sp. | reverse complement strand
GTTCAGCTCTGGTTCCAGTGGGCGCAGGAGCTTTCCATTGATGTGGAATGGACAGGCTCATTGGTGCTTGCTTTCAACGATGCGGACATAGCCGAAATTACCAGACTTTATCACAACGGCAAGAAGGTAAGGGTGCCTGTGAAATTCTTAGGACGGGACGAAACGTTAAAAAGAGAACCTGTGGTTAATCCAGAAGTAAGGGCTTCCTTATATGCGCCGGTTTCAGGTATTATTGATCCTTTCCAAGCGGTGATTGGTTTGGTTGGTAACGGTCTGAAAAACGGCGGTCAGCTTATGCTGGATACGGAGGTTACAAATCTTAGAAAGTCATATGATGGTTACATAACGGTGCAAACAAACCAAGGCGAACTAAGAACGAAAGTCGTCATAAATGCTTCGGGGCTAAATGCTCATCACATAATGCGCATGGCTGGTGAGGACTGGTTGTCCATTCATCCCCGCCGTGGTCAGTATTTTATCTTGGACAAGAATGTGGGTAACTTGGTGCGCCATGTAGTCTTTAGAGCCCCTACACCAAAAGGAAAAGGCGTTTTGGTTAGCAGAACCACCCATGGCAATTTACTCATTGGACCCACAGCTGAAGATCTTACTGACCCTGACAGGAGAACAACTGCCGAGGGTTTGGCTGAAGTTATTGAGGGGGCAAAACATTTGGTTCCATTTCCCTATGAACGTTATGCCATTGCGCAGTATGCTGGACTAAGAGCCATCGGTTCAGTGGGTGACTTCGTGGTACAGCATTCCAAAACCATGGAAGGCCTTGTAAACGCAGCAGGTATAAAGTCTCCGGGACTAACTGCAGCACCAGGCATTGCAGAGGAGTTAGTTAATCTGGTTGCTGATTTATTGCCTTTGGATGAGAAAAAGAACTTTGATCCGTATTTTGACTTTCCACCCATACTAAGAGAACTGCCCTTTGTGGACCGCGAAAAATTGATAAAAGAAGATTCCGCTTACGGACACATGGTTTGCCGCTGTGAACTGGTGACTGAAGGGGAAATCAAAAGTGTACTCAAGATGCAACCAGCCGCCAGTGATCTGGACGGCATCAAGCGGCGCGTCAGAGCCACAGCTGGTCGTTGTCAGGGTGGTTTTTGCACGCCAAGAATTATCGATATTCTGTCGCGGGAGCTGAACCTGAGTTATGACCAGATAACAAAATTTGGCAAGAATTCGAAGCTTATTTACAGCGATAACCGACCAGGTGATGAGTAATGTTTGTGGCGGTAGTGGGCGGAGGCCCTGCTGGCATGGCCGCCGCAGTGTCTGCGAAGAAAGCTGGGGCAGACCGTGTGGTAATCATTGAGCGTGCAGAGCGCTTAGGGGGCGTATTACCCCAGTGTATCCACTCGGGCTTTGGTGTGAACTACTACGGTGAGGATTTGACTGGTCCAGAATTTGCAGAGCGTTTACGTGCCGATGTAAAGGCAGCCAACATTGAGGTGTGGCTCAATGCCATGGTTATCGAAGCTTATCCAGATAAAACACTCATAGTATCAAGACCAGAAGGAATAAGTTCAGTTAAGCCTGACGCTGTCATTTTTGCTGTGGGTGCCAGGGAACGTCCCCGTGGAGCTATTGCCATACCAGGTACACGTCCTGCAGGCGTTTACACAGCGGGCACTGCTCAGTACATGATAAACATTCAAGGGTTTGAAGTTGGCAAAGAGGTCTTTGTACTGGGTTCAGGTGATATTGGACTCATAACAGCCAGGAGGATGGCTTTAGAAGGAGCCAAGGTACATGGTGTAGCGGAGCTTATGCCTTTTCCTGGTGGTTTGGCTAGGAATGTGCAGCAGTGTCTAAAAGACTTTGACATACCGTTACTACTTTCTCATACCGTTACCGAGGTTTTGGGATCAGAGCGCGTGGAAGCCGTGAAGGTGGCCGAAGTTAGAAATGGAAAGGCTGTGCCTAATACCGAGAAAGTATTTCCTGTGGATACACTTGTGCTGTCAGTGGGTTTGCTTCCTGAAGCAGAGCTTCTCAGGCAGATCGGTTTGCGCATATTGCCCTACACTGGTAGTGCCGCCGTGGACCAATTCTTTCAAATGGACATATCTGGCGTTTTTGTTGTGGGTAATGGAGTGGGCATTTGGGACTTGGTTGATAACGTGGCAATTTCTGCTTCCATTGCTGGAGCACGTGCTGTAAAATCCCGAGGTGACAGGCCTGAAGTCGCTGAGGTTTCGCCTACTGACACTGTTAGAGTGGTCATTCCTCAGCGTCTATCCTTGGGAGAGTTAGAGCCACCACGTCTTTGGTTTAGGGTAGCCCGTCCCATGCCAGTTGGTGTGGCATTGCTCACTCGTGGTGAAGATGAGGTTATTGCCAGGAAAGGTTTTGCTGGATTAAAACCTGCTGAAATGGCTGAATTTCCTCTAAAGGAGGAACAGTACCGTGCCATAAGACCAGGCGATAAGCTTCAGCTGACGGTGGAACAGCCATGAGCGCGAAAAGCGCACAAAAAAAGATTACGGAGTTTACATGCATCGTTTGCCCAGTGGGCTGCACGCTAAATGTTACTGTGGAAGAAGGCAATAACATAAAGGTCTTAGGTAACAAATGCCCCAAAGGAGCTGAATACGCACTTAGGGAAGTAACTAATCCTCAAAGGTATGCTCAGAGCACAGTGGTCCTGCTGGGGAGTAAGACTGAGCGGAGGTTACCTGTAAAAACTGACAAACCTGTTCCTAAAGACCGCATTTTCGACGTCGTTAAGGAAATACGTAAGGTGAAAGTAAATGTGCCTGTGAAGGTGGGCGACGTGGTTTTGGAGGACGTTCTGGGACTTGGCGTAAACGTGGTTGCCACTAGAACAGTGGAGGAATAAAAGAAAGAAGTCATATAAATTGGGCGCCTGTTTCTAGTTCCTCTAGCGTGTTCTTATGTAAGAATAGGGTTTTTTTGTTTTCTATTCTTACAGTTGTGAACTTCTCGCTGTGTGCAGCAAATTGAAGTATTTACCAAAATTGAGCTCCAACTTACTTATCGCCTGAGCACTCTTTTTGCCGCTTTGAATACCCCGGGCATGTGCATTCTTACGTAGGATTTTAGATCCTCCCAGGCGAACATGTAGCTTTCTCCGATGGAAATAAGAAACCTGATTCGTAGTTTTGGTGAGAGGATAATGTTGTCCATCATTTTGCTGAGTCCAGAGTTTTCACCATGGCTTCTGTAAAAACGCCTGAGGAAACCAAAATACACGGCAAAAAAAGCGACTTCTTCCTTTGAAAAATTGGGCTGGTCGAGAAAAGTGAACTGTGTGTAATCAATGGGAAGTTTCACGTAACCTTTTTCCACACTGATCTTGTAAAGTATGGTTGAGGGGTAAGGAGAAAATACACTCACTATGGAATCGTCAACCTTTA
>DMVM01000083.1 GCA_003476705.1 Coprothermobacter sp. | reverse complement strand
TCTTTAAGAATGGTAATTCCATTTACGCCTCCTCTCGGGCCCACAAAACCTGGGATAAGGCCCATGGAGAGAATTTCCTCATCTGTCATCATACGCCACTGTGTAAAACGTCTATTCATTTTCGATTCATCTAGTTCTCTATCACCACGAACCAAGATCATATAAGGACGGCTATCGCCAATGACCATGACCGCTTTTATGATTCGTTCTTTGGGGAGTTGCAGAAATTCCGCTACATCTTCAATGGAAGAAGTGTCAGGCGTATGAACCTTCTCTAAAGCGGGCTTTTCCAAGAATACCGGAGCTGGCAGAACAGAAGTGGCTACTTCGGAAGTTGCAACGTACCCGCAGTTATCACACTTGAACACAGTGCTTTCACCTACTTCAGCCGGAACAATGAACTCGTGCGAAAGGGTTCCCCCAATTTGGCCTGGATCTGCGGCTACAACTTCATAGTTAAGCCCAATTCGTTCAAGTATTCTCTTATAAGCATTCAAAACTTGGTCATAGGTCGTTTTAAGACTTTCCTCGCTGTCATGGAAGGAATATGCATCCTTCATTACAAATTCTCTAAGTCTTATAAGGCCAAATCGTGGACGAGGCTCGTCACGGAATTTTGTTTGAATTTGATAAACCAGCTGAGGAAGTTGTTTGTAGGAGGAAATCAGTTGCCCAGCCAAGGTAGTAATCTGTTCCTCGTGAGTAGGTCCTAAACAAAAATCTTGTTTTTTTCTATCTTTAAACTTAATCATGTCGTCACCGTAGAGTTCCCATCGTCCAGTTTTCTTCCACATTTCTGCTGGCATCATGATGGACATGGTCATCTCTTGGCCACCAATTCTGTCCATTTCTTCTCTGACCACAGTCTCAATTTTCTTAAGAACCTTGTGGCCAAAAGGTAAAAATGCGTAGACACCTGATGCGATTTGCTTTATCATGGAAGCCCTAATGAGAAGCTTGTGAGAAGTAGCTTCCGCATCCTTAGGATCTTCTCTGAGCGTCTTGTAAAAAAACTTACTAGCCCTCATGTTTTTTTTCGACCTCCCCAGTTTTTAACTCAGACAATATCACTTCTGCAATATCTTCATTGGGTTTTATTATTCGCGCCACCTGTCCCTTTTTAAAAAGAACAGCACCGACTTTACCCAAAGCCACACCAATATCAGCACGAGAAGCCTCTTGCGGTCCGTTCACCATGCATCCCATCACCGCTATTACTAAAGGCTCCTCAATATCCTTCAATCTCTCCCTCAAATTGGCTACTACATCCCATGTCTTTCTTTCCAAGCGACCGCAGGTTGGACAGGCTACCACATGGACACCCCTCTTTAAAACGCCACAAGCTCTTAAAAGGTGGTACGCAGCTTCTACTTCGTCCACAGAAGGACCATTCAAGGAAACCCTGATTGTGTCCCCAATACCTTCAAGGAGCAATGGAGCCATGCCTGCAACCGAATAAATCAAACCTTCTGTTCCCTGTCCAGCTTCAGTGACCCCGAGATGTATAGGATAGTCGAAAAACTGTGCAAGTTTGCGGTTTATGGCGATGTTTTCGACAGGATCAGAACTCTTTATAGAAAGAACAATGTTTTCAAAAGAAAGCTCAAGAAGCATGTCTACTTCCTCCGTCATTACACGGACAGCAAAATCTACCAAGCTTTCGCCGTTTCTCCTTGTTTCTAAGGGTAAACTACCAGTGTTAAGACCTATGCGGATGGGTATGTTTTTCTCTTTCGCGAGTAACACAATCTCGCGTCTAGCCACCTTATCCTTTATGGTCCCTGGGTTAAGCCTCAACTTAGATACACCACTTTCCAAAGCTATCAGCGCCAAGTTTGGGTCAAAATGTATATCAGCTACCAAAGGAACAGGGCTCTGTCGTACAAGCATACTAATGTTTCGCGCTGCACGCTCATCGGGCACCGCAAAACGGATCAGTTGAGCTCCAGCAGCAACATCCTGTCGAAGCTCTTCTAATGCAGTATTTAGATCGATTATGTTCGTTTTAAGCATGGTTTGCACTACTACAGGGGCTCCGCCACCGATCATAAGGTTGCCTACATTTACTGCCTTACTCTGTCGTCTTTGCATGTCCATTTTTTTAGAAACCCATTAGCCTCCCTATATCAAGTAGCGATACATAGATCATCAAACCCATCAAGCACACAAAGCCAATTATATTCACCGTGTTTACCCAGCTTTTGGGTAATGGTCTCCTTATAGCACTCTCAATGAGACCAACTAAAATTAAACTTCCGTCAAGGGCCGGAAAAGGAACCAGGTTTATAAACCCTAAGTTGGCACTTATAAACGCTACCAGGTAAAGGAACAGCATAAGATTAGCCTTGGCAAAATCAGCCATGGTAGCAGTTATGCCAATTATGCCCATCACTTCTACATTCTTCGGTCTGGAGATGATCAGTACTAAAGCCTTCCAGAGTTCCTTTATCATGGTCCAAAGTTCTTGAAAAGACTTTCCTAAAGCAGTTAAAGGAGCATACTTCGTTGGAGCTCCTGAAATTCCAATACCCACGAAAGTTTCCCCTTCATAGCTAAGTTCTCTTACTTCCACTTGAACGGTAAGTTGATTGTCGTCTCGCTCCACGACCAGTGAAACTTCATCCCCAACTTTTTTACCAGCCACTATACGCTGAAAATCCTCAAAGGTATTAATAGGCTTAGCATCCACTTGAAGAATCTTGTCACCAACCTGTAACACTTCAGCAGCTGAAGAGTTAGGGACAATAGAGCCCACAACTGCGCTTGGCTCCAAGGGGTTACCGCTCACAAGAACAACAAACACAACTAAGAAAGCTAATATGAAGTTCATCAACGGTCCGGCTAGGGCAATGGCAACTTTATGAAGTGGTTTTATGGTTTCGTTTCCTTCACCATCCATGGCAGGAACTTCTACATAGGCTCCAAAGAGCAGTATGCCTACACGGAATTCCGTTTCACCGATCTGTTTCTCTATGATGTTTGGGCCGAAGCCTATACCAAAAGCCGTCACTGGGTAGTGTAGCCTCTTGGCAGCTAAGTAATGACCGTACTCGTGGAAAATCATAAGCACTGACAAAGCAATAATTGCCAGTACCACGTATAAAGCACTCAAATAGCTCGTACCTCCTTCCACATTTTTTCAATCATATCATGGCGTAATGAGAAATATTCAGTTATAGACTCGGGATAAGATATTGCTCGGTAATCTTCTATGGCTTTGACCAAGAAATGATATATATCAGAAGGTTTCATAATTTTCTCCTTGAAACACTCAAAAGCAATTTCATCAGCCACAGAAAACGCCATCCTGGACGTATACCCAAGTTCTAAAGCATAGTGGCCTAACTTCCCCCAAGGGAACCTGTCAAAGTCCGGCTTATCTAGTCGGTATCCAAGGGCATCGCTGGGTTGCATTATTGTCTCCACATCAAGGGGGAGAATACTTGGGTATGATAAAGCGTAAGCAATAGGGATTAGCATGGTCGGCTTTGAAAAAAAGACGTTCCGTGAACCATCGACGAAGTCTACTAAAGCATGGATAGATCCAGTCCTTTCTATGACAATGCTAATTTGTTCGCCCCTCGAGTTGAACAGATGAGACGCTTCGATAACCTCCATGGATTTGTTAATGAGAAAAGCAGAATCGAACGTGACCTTGGGTCCCATATTCCACACAGGATGACTGAGCACCTGATCCAAGGTTGCGTTTTCTATCTCTTCCCTGTTCTTGTCACGTAGTGAACCTCCTGACCCAACTACATAAATGCTCTTGACACCATGTCCCTTGGCCCCTATGCGCCATAGAGCATTGTGTTCAGAATCCACTGGTCTTATCAATCCACTAAAGCTTTCAATTAATGGCCAAGTCTCTACTATGATTTCTTTTGTTGAAAGGCACACAGGCTTCCCCAAGCCTAGAAAATGGCTCATGTAGCTTAAATAATCCACCGTAGAGGCAGCATAGACCATAATGTCTGCGTACTCTAATTCGTCCAAGGATAATTCTAAAGGAGCATGAAGCCATGGACTGAAGACTGAACAACCATATTTCTGTCCCAAAATCTGCAGAAGCTCAACGTTCTTACCGCCTATTAGCAAGGTCGGGACAAACTTATCGGGAAACCTATCGATTACTTCCAATGTTTGCTTGCCAACAGAGCCTGTGGCTCCAATAACAGCTACTTTCAAAGCCATTTTACTGTCACCAAAACAGCCAAAGAGGCCAATAAGGAGCTATCAAAGCGATCCCACACACCGCCATGGTAAGGAATCAGTTTACCAGAGTCTTTGACTCCCACGACCCTTTTTGCCCAAGATTCCAGCAGATCTCCACTGATTCCGGCTAAAGGTATTACGATGCCAAAAACGTTAAATAGTGGCTCCTTTAGCCAAACACTAAGCAATACACAACCAAGCACAGTGCTTATGTAGCCGAAAACGAAACCTTCCAAGTTTTTGCCAGGGCTTATGAATGGCGCGAATTTTTCTTGCCCTAAGAACCTGCCCCATAAATAGGCTGTGGAATCAAAGATCCAAACAGCCAACCAGAACACAATCAATGCTTCAACAGATCCAAGTCGAATCTGAAGAGTGGGAAACGAGCCCACACTTAATCCGATGTAACAGGCAAAAAGCCTAACTAAGAGGGAAAACCTGTCTTTGGACTGATTTGGGTTCAATTTTAGCGTGCTTAAAACCGTAAGCACCAAGGCCACGATTAGTCCACTGTCAATGCCCCGCAGTAATGTAACAACATAGACAACAGCAGACAAAGGAACAACACTCCACCAAGGTTCTTTGTACATGGCAGCGAGCTCTAAACTAGAAAGGACACCTATCACTATACTAAGCAGCAAGTAACTCTCTCGCCACAGACAGCTTACCAATACGGTTCCAACAACCAATATGCCCCATAGTGTTCGAAAGAGAATTTCTTTAAACACTTGCGTTCTTTGCAATAAATGTCACTCTTCCATAATTTCTTTTCGTTTTCTCTGACAAATCTGCTCCATCTGTTTTTCATACTCTTCAAAAGCCTTCTGCAACTCGTTTTGGATACGCCTACTTTCATCTTCTGAAAGTTCTTTTTTCTTTTCCTTCGATTTTACTTCGTCGATGTATTCTCGCCTTATGTTTCTCAAGGCGATTCGTGCCTCTTCAAGATACTTGTCAACTAACCGCGCTAGCTCTTCTCTTCTCTCTTGAGACAAGCTGGGAAACACCAATTTTATCCTCTTACCATCATCGCTTGGGTTAGAACCCACATTCGCTTTTTGCAACGATCGAGATATAGCTGGGATCATGGAAACGTCCCATGGTTCAATAATCAGTGTCCTCGCATCCTGAGCCACCACCATGGCGAGTTCACTTAACTTGTATTTTGCTCCTTCATACTCCACAGTCACCGGTTCCAAGATAGCTGGACTTACCCTGGAAGCGCGCACCGTACTTAACTGATCGCTCATAGTGTTAATGGTCTTTTGAAAATGCTCTCTTGCTTGCCGAGTGATCTCATGCTCCTTCACTCCCCATGCACCTCCTCTAAATTAGGTACGACTAGCGTGCCTTTGCTAGGGTCATGCAGGAAGGCAATTAATTCCATAGGGTCGGTGCCCTTTATAACGGCCACAGGAATGTTCTTATCTCTAAGTATTGCAAAAGCTGCCAAATCCATGACACCTAGACTCTTCTGTATTGCTTCATCAAACGTAAGCACATCATATTTACAAGCATCCACGTACTTAATCGGATCCTTATCATACACGCCATCTACTTTCGTTAACTTTACCAGCAAATCAGCTGATATTTCAACGGCACGGATGGCAGCCAAAGTGTCAGTGGTCAAATGCGGCATTCCCGTACCACCAACGAATATCACGGTAACTTGATTTTCCAGAAGGCTTCTAATTTCCGAAGGATGACGCCTATAGGCAGTTCCTTCTATTAGAAAACTGGAAACAAGCTCCGCTTTTAGGCCTCTGGATTCAAAACAGCTCTTAAGCATGAGGCCATTGACTGCTGTAGAAAGCATGCCAATATAGTCAGCGTCAGTCCCGTTTATACCAAGTAGGTCGGCATCTCTACCTCTCCAAATGTTTCCTGCCCCAACCACAAATGCAACCTGCTTACCTTCATTCCTTAGGCGCAGAACAGCTTCAGATAGCTCGTTTAAATAAGAAGCGGAGAAAACACCATCTTCTCCGCTTAATAACTCACCACTTAATTTCACTAGCAACCTTTTAAACGGCTGCAAGACCATCACTCGCCCAATGTCCACCTAGCGAACCTGCGGACTACGATGTTCTCTCCTAGAAGAGCTATTTTCTCCTTGATCAGATCCTTAATTGTTTTTGAGTCATCCCTTACATAGGGCTGCTCAAGCAGTACTTTGGATTTGTAAAAGTTCTGCACCTTACCCTCAACAATTTTATCAATGATCTCTGCAGGTTTTCCCTCATTTTCCGCCTGTTTTCTATAAATTTCCTTCTCCTGTCCAATGACTTCTTCAGGAACATCTTCTACGGCTACATATTCTGGTGCCATACCTGCAATCTGCAAAGCAATTTCGTGCACCAGCTCTTTAAAGTCATCCGTTCGGGCAACAAAGTCTGTCTCACAGTTGACTTCCACCAATACACCTAGTTTTCCCTCACCGTGAATGTAGGCGTGAATGAGTCCTTGAGAAGCAGTTCGACCTATCTTCTTTTCTGCGCGAGCCAATCCTTTCTCCTTCAAAACAAGCTTTGCCTTTTCTAGGTCTCCACTAGTCTCTTCCAAGGCTTTTTTGCATTCCATGAACCCTGCGCCGGTTTCGTCTCTTAGCTGTTTAACCAGTGATGCAGATATCTCCATATTATTCTTCCTCCTTCTCTTCATCAATGAGATCCAAGTATTTCTCGGTCTCGTCGATAGCTTCCAGCTCTTCTGCAATCTCTTCCATGCTAGCCTGTTGCCCTTCCGAATTCACAATGCCCTGACGCCCTTCGCGACCTTCTAAAATGGCATCGGCAATTTTCGAGGTGATAAGTTTGATAGCTCTAACAGCATCATCATTAGCTGGTATGGGGTAGTCAACAAAATCAGGATCGCAATTAGTATCTATCATTGCCACTACACGTATACCTATTTTCTTAGCTTCCCTTATGGCGGCCTCTTCCTTCTTGGTATCTACTACAAAAAGAATATCAGGCAGGGTATCCATATCTTTTACCCCAGAGTAGTATTTATCGAGTTTTTCCAGTTCTCTTAGGACTCTCTTCTGTTCTTTGTAGTCCAAGGATTCAATGTATCCCTGTTCTCTTAAAGCTAACAGCTCTTTATACTTCTTTATACGCATCCTAATAGTCCTGAAATTTGTCAGGAATCCGCCTATCCAGCGTTGATTCACATAAGGCATCCCGGCTCTTTCAGCTTCTTCACGAATGGGTTCTTGAGCCTGTCTCTTCGTCCCAACGAAAAGCACTGTTTTGCCTTCCTTGCTGGCATCTCTGACGAACGAATAAGCAGCTTCCAATTGCTCATAAGTCTTTTGTAAATCGATAATGTAAATGCCGTTCCTTTCCGCGTAGATGAAAGGCTTCATTTTCGGATTCCAGCGCCTCGTCTGGTGGCCAAAGTGCACACCAGCTTCTAATAGTTGCTTCAAAGTTACTACTGCCACAAAAACACCTCCATATGGTTTTTAGTCTTCCGCTCCTCCACCCATGCAAATAGAGCATGTGGGAACCATGGCAACACGGAGCGTGCTTGCTCTCAGCTTACTTATTATATCACAGTATAAATGTTAGAATAGGAGTAACGGAGGTGAAACCTAAATGTCAACACATTACAAAGTGAATTACAGAGATGTGGAGCCAGAAGAGGTGGCAGGAACAGAGGGGAGTGTAACCATACGGTGGCTACTTCATAAAGACATTGGCGTACCCCATTTTGAGATGCGGTTATTCGAGTTTCCTGTAGGCGCAAAAATGTATCCGCATAGACATTCATGGGAGCACGAGATATATACATTGGAGGGACAGGGCAGAATTACTGTTGGTGAGGAACCAGTTGACGTACAGTCAGGGGATGCTCTCTATGTGGCACCCGATATCATACATGGCTATGAAAACACAGGAAACGGCGTGTGGAAATTCATCTGCGTCATTCCAAAACGAGATTAGTTTCTATGGAAGTGCTCTAGCGAACGTCACTGCTTTTCAAGCAGTTCCACAATACGTCGAAGTAACTGAATTTCTTCAGGTGGCGTCTCTGTAGCTTTCTCCAAAGTTTCAGCCCTTTGTTTTTCTATCGCAGCATTTTTCAAAGCTTCAGCTGGCGCCACCAGTACAAAATAAATTATTGCGGCAGTAAGCAAAAATGAAAGAATGCTGTTAACAAAGGAGCCAAGCATCAACGGCCCAACTTTCCAGCTGCTAAAATCGGGCAGACCACCCAACAGCCCCAATAAAGGTGTAAAGATGTCCTCTACAAGAGATTTAATTACACTGTTTAAAGCGGCTCCTATGATGACTGCAACAGCAAAATCCAATACATTCCCCTTGGACAGAAAAGCTTTAAAACCCTTAAGCATTACTCCCACTCCCTTCTTTTCATTGAAACTTTAAAACTTTAAAACTAACAACCCCAAATGTAAGTTTCTTAAATCGAGTTCAGCCTAACTACGACCTCAGGATATTGGTTCATACCTTTTAAGTAATCCTTTACTGTGGAAGCAATCCTTTGCTCGATTTCTTTCTGATCTGAGGGGGGATTCTCGTTTAGCATGCGTGTAATAAGACCATTGAGAGTCTGACTAACACTACTTTGGGAGGAATCCGTGACCACACCCAACATCACCGTGTCAACCAACCAAGCCCTTTGCTCTTCGTCAAAGATTGCCTCCACAATAACGACGCCCTCAGAACCTATTTTCATCCTTTCCTTTATTGCTACAGCAGCCTCAACCTTACTAAGTATGCCGTCCACAATCAGAGCTCCCACATTTTCAATGCCGTGTTTCTTGACTCGAGGCTGGCCCTCTTCTTTTTCGTAGACTAGTACATCTCCATTTTCCAAAAGGAAAATGTTTTCACCGGGGAGCCCAGCTCGCTTTCCTATCTCAGCGTGGCCCACCAAGTGCTGCCACTCACCATGAATGGGCACTAAATACTTCGGTTTTATCAAATTCAGCATTATGAGCTGATGGTCTTTGCCAGTGCAAGGGTGCCCCGAGCTGTGAATGAAACGGACCTCAGCACCTTTGTAAAGCAAACTGTTGATTACATCAGTCACCGCCCGCTCATTTCCGGGAATAGGATATGCAGCTATGATCACCTTGTCACCTCTTTCTAGTCTGACTCGCTTGTGAATACCTGAAGAAATCCTGACTAACGCTGACAGAGGCTCTCCCTGGCTACCACTAGCTATAATCATCTGCTTCTCCCTGGGTAATGACTCCAGTGTCTGGGAGGTCACTATGCGGTGACCCAATCCGTCCAAATAGCCCAACTTCTCAGCAATTTTCAGATTTCTAATCAAACTGCGACCTTCAATAGCGACGCTTCGCTCTTCCTTTTCTGCTATTTTTAGTATTTGCTGAATACGGTCAATGTGCGAGGCAAAGGTGCTCACAATGACTCGTCCACTGGATTCACTGATTTCCTTTGCAAGTAGCTCGTAGACCTGTTGTTCTGTTAGGCAATCTCCAGCGCTTGCGCCGCCATTCCACATCATGGCAGGCTCTGCATTAGTAGAATCAGCAAGCAAAAAATCTACGCCTCTTTCTCCAATACTTGCCAAAGCCTTAAAGTCGGTAGGCTTACCAGAAACAGGGGCAACCTCAATTTTGTAGTCACCAGTGAAGAAAATGTTAGCTTCATCCGTTTCCACATACAAACCCAGCGCTTCTGGAATAGAGTGCCTCATTTCCACGAAATCGAGTTTGAAAGGGCCCAGTTTTTGCGATTCTCCTGCCTTAACTTCAACAAATTCATATTCCGTAGCCCTAGATCCCAGGTTAGCCTTGACTAGTTCCAAACTAAGCCGTGAGCCAAACACGGGCAGTTTCACCTTTTGAAGGAAAAAAGGTACCCCTCCTATGTGATCTTCATGCCCGTGACTTAAAAAAAGCCCCAGAATGTCTTTTGCCCTTTTCTCAAGGTAAGAAAAATCTGGTAACAAAAAGTCCACACCGGGCACATCAGAAAACTTCAGACCACAATCGAGTACCAAAATCTTTCCATCTTTTTCCAAAACATATAAATTCTTTCCAATCTCTCCTAAACCACCAAGTGCATAAAACCTTATCATATTCACTCTCCAGCAATTAATCTTGACATCATTTGTATGTCATGCTCAACAATTTCACCAAGTCGAGGATTTCTAAGAACTGCAGCAGGATGGTAGGTCACCACAACCTTCGTTTCACCTGACAAAACAACTTGACCCCTTATTTCCTTAATACTCCTAAAAGATTTTGGAACAAATGCCTCGGCAGCATGCCTTCCCAGTGCCAAAATGTATTTTGGCTTACCAATGGCAAGCTGCGCTGCTAAAACTGGAAAGCACTTGCTCTTTTGATCTTCTGTGGGATCTGCATTGTTTGGAGGTCTACACTTTATAACATTTGTGATAAACAAGCTGTGCCTCTTGAAGCCATTCTTTTCTAGAAACGTGTCCAATATGGCTCCAGCTTGCCCTACAAAAGGTAATCCCTGCTCATCTTCATTTGATCCAGGCGCCTCCCCTACTAGCCACAACCTTGAGTTAGGGTCACCTGAACCGAATACTACATTTCTTCTCGTTTTACAAAGTTCGCAAGCCTTGCAGTTCAAAGCAAATTGTTCTAGTTCTTTCCACAATTCCTGGTTCATCAACTGTTCCTGCTAATGTGCCTCGCTCTTCTTCTCCTTTGCCGAGAACCTCA
>DMVM01000147.1 GCA_003476705.1 Coprothermobacter sp. | reverse complement strand
ATTTCATCTTGTAACAGGGCGAAGAATATTACAAAGAGTATTAAACTTACAAAAGCGCTTGCATATTTGCCGTCGTTGGTTGGCGGCACAAATATGGCTAGCGCTGCTGTTATCAGAAAACCTGGTAATACAATCATTACCCCAAGGACTTTGAGCAGAAGTGCAGCTTGCTTACGAAGTTCTTTATTGACGTCGTTCATCGCTCACCTTCTCTCCGTGGATACGTGAAAAATTCTGTACTACATTAAGGCAATGGTCGGCCACACGCTCTAAATTGGTTAAAATGTCCACGTAAATCACAGCAGCACTTACTGAAACTTCACCTTGAATTAAGCGCTCAGTTCTTTCGTTTCTGAGTTCCTTGACTAAAGCGTCAATCTGTTCTTCAGTAAGAACCGTAAGTTCTAAAATGCTTTCTGAGAAGCCGTCATCAACTACCTGCTGTGCTCTGCCCAAATTGGCCTTTACTAGGCCAAAAAGTTGTTTTAAGGATTCTTGACCTTTGGGGCTAAAGTGCACATCATTTTCGTANNNNCAAGTTAGTCGCGTGGTCGCCCCATCTTTCCACATCGTCCATGCTGTGAACAATGGCAGCTAAATATGACACCTCCTCTTCTGACAAGGAGGTTTGTGCTAGTTTATTTGAATACTGCAAGCCATCACTGTAAAGGTCGTCAACCAAGTTCTCCATATCCCAGATTTCTTCGCCGTTGTATTTTTCTTCCTTAAGAATCATCTCGACAACAGAGTTCAGCATGCTAATACTTACATCAGCCATGTATTTTAAGGTACTTCTAAGAGCATCTAAAGCCAAAGAAGGAGCGGACAACAAATTTTCGTGCAAATATTCGGGCTTTGTGAAAATCTTTTCCTCACCTTTGACCAGCCACTTTACGAGCTTAGCGAAGTTATTTACCTGAAAAGCCCATATTAAAGCCCAGACCACATTAAACAAAGTATGAGAATTTGCTATGAGGCGTGGTAAGGAAACATCGCCGAAAATCTCAGAGATGGCTATTACAGCGTTTTGGTAAACTCCTGTGACAAGAAAAGGATATATCAAGACTGCACCCATTAGGTTGAAGAGTAGGTGCGCTACAGCCGTTCTCCTAGCACTAAGTTTGGTTCCAATAGAAGCCAGTAGAGCGGTTACTGTAGTACCGACATTTGCGCCCAGTATTAATGGTACTGCAGCGCCGAAGGTCATTAGCCCTTGACGAGCCATTGCCACAACCAGTGATGTTGTTGCAGATGACGACTGCACAATACTGGTAAACACTGCACCAGCTAACATAGCCAACCAAGGTTTAGTACTAAATGCCACTAAAAGACTTTGCAGATAAGCAGACTCCTTTAACGGGCTGAGTCCAAGCTCCATAAGCCACAGACCAGACAAAAGTAATCCGAAAGAAAACATAGATAGACCGATAGTTTTTATTCGCTTTTTCTTGCCAACTAAATACGTAGTAAAACCTATGGGAAGAATGAACAAGCCCCACTGTGTTATGTTGAAGGCAACTATTTGAGCAGTAATCGTAGTTCCAATATTGGCTCCAAAAATCAAACCTAGAGCGGCTTCAAATGGTAGCATACCCGCATTTACCAGTGCAACTGCGACTACTGTTGTTACTGAAGAAGACTGCCAGAGAGCAGTTACGATGATACCAGTTAATAGTGCTTTCCAAGTTGTTCCGCTAATTCGAGTGATGATGGTTCTTAGACGAATACCTGCTAATTCTTTTAAATAGTCGCTGAAGGCAAGCAAACCATACAAGAAAACAGAAAGGCCACCAAGAGCGAGCCCAATATATTGCAGTGGCTGCATCAGTACCTCCTTATTTTGATTGGTGGTTATATTAACTACTTTAGATTCTAACACGCTAAAGAAAGGGTAGTACAATGTTAAATGGAGGTGAACTTAATGTCATTTCTAGATGAAACGGGCTCTGATCTCTTGCTAGGTAATGAAGCTATTGCTAGGGGAGCTTTGGAAGCGGATGTAGCATGCGTAGCCGCTTACCCGGGAACTCCTTCCACAGAGGTCACGGAGACGTTAAGCAAATATGCAAAGCAGACGGGTGTATATGTGGAATATTCTACAAATGAAAAGGTTGCTTTGGAAGTGGCTACGGCTTTTTCGTGGTCCAACCTAAGAGCTATGGCAACCATGAAACATGTAGGGCTTAATGTTGCAGCAGATACGTTCATGTCGCTTGCCTATCAGGGAGCGGTGGCAGGCCTGGTGATTTTGACCGCTGACGATCCAGGAATGTGGAGTTCACAAAACGAGCAAGATAACCGAATTTTCGGCAAATTCGCAGGAGTTCCTGTACTTGTTCCTTCAGATCCACAGGAGGCTAAGGATTTTACTAAAAAAGCTTTCGAACTTAGTGAATCGATTGGTGCACCGGTTCTTCTAAGGAGTACAACCCGAGTTAGTCATACGCGAAGTCCTGTAACGTTTTCCCCTTTAGGTGAAAACGTTAGGCACGGAAACCAGAGGAAGGGGACTTTTAAGCCCGACATTGTCAGGTTCGTAAGTTTACCAGGCAACGCCAAGAAAAATCATCCTAAAGTGCTGGAACGGTTGGACCAAGCCATTAGTTTTTCACGTAACCACGAGCTCAATAGGTTAGAAGGGTCAGGTAAGATTGGTGTAATCACCCAGGGCGTGGAATATCTCTATGTAAAGGAAGCGGAACGTGACTTAGGCACCCAGTTAAACATACTTAAAGTGGGCATGGTTTATCCGCTGGATAAAGAACTGATCGTCGAGTTTGCCAAACAGTTGGACGTCTTGTTGGTGGTAGAGGAACTAGAACCATTTTTAGAAGAAATGATCAAAGCAATACTTTACGAAGCAGGGTTAAGCGTGCCCGTGCATGGGAAAGACGTTCTTCCCAGAGTTGACGAGCTTAGTTACTGGAAAGTCCGTAATGCTTTAGAAAGTATTCTGAACATACCAGTGACAGAGCCACGAATAGCTCAGGTGCCTTCTCTTCCTCCACGACCCCCAGTGCTTTGTCCAGGTTGTGCTCATAGAAACGTTTTTTATATGGTTAAGAAGACAGAAAGGAAATCTGTTAAACCCTCGGACATTGGTTGTTATACCCTAGGTGCGTTGGATCCATTAAAAGCTATTGATACATGTATTGCTATGGGCGCATCGGTAGGTTTGGGTAGCGGTATGGCTAAGGCTCAGGAGGAAAGGGTCATTTCTACCATAGGTGACAGTACATTTTTCCATACGGGTTTGCCTGCTTTGGTGAACGCAGTTTATAACAGGAGTAAACTCACACTCATTGTATTGGATAACCGTATCACAGCTATGACAGGCCATCAACCTAACCCATCTACGGGTATAACAGCTTCTGGTGACATTGGTGCTCACTTGGATATAGAGCAGGTAGCTCGTGGGCTGGGTGTTGATTATGTAAAATCTGTGGATCCATACGATTTGCAGGCTTTGGAACAGGCTATTAAGGAAGCAAACGAGTATACCGTGGCTGTTATTGTTGCTAAACAGCCATGTGCGCTGCTGAGGCAGAGACAACTTCAAAGAAGAGGAGAACGTG
>DMVM01000016.1 GCA_003476705.1 Coprothermobacter sp. | reverse complement strand
TACTCCATTTGTTTGTATCTGTGCAAGGTTACTTGTAGCCTCTCTGGTAAAAACAGTAACACTGTCAGGGCCTTCCCAGTGCAGAGCTACTACTTGCTTGTCGTTGTTAGGGTAGGAAAGCACGGGGTCCTTGCCAATTTCCACGGTGCCTTTTTCTGGTGCCCATAGAGCTTTCACATAACTGGTTTGCTCTTCGTTGTTGTATTCCAGTAGAAGCGGTACAGTGTTTTGACTCGTGGTTCCTGTGCAACCAAGTAGGGAAATAATCACTGTTAGAAGACAAGCCAACAGTCCAAATGAACGTTTCATTACACGCACCCCCCAAAGGAGCTCAACGTACTTTTTTGGAACTTTGCACTGTCTTTTAGGTTGACGCCCCTTTTTATTGAACATAGTTTACTACATTTTTTGAGAGGACGTTCTGCGTTAAAGAAGAGTGTCTGAATACTTAAGTAAAAGCGCGAAGTTAGGAGCACCATTTCATGTTCCGGAACCAAAGGCATATTAATGTGTCAAATGTGGTATAATACGCACAAGAGGGCGAAGGCGAAGAAGCCTGGGAAACGCAGTTGGTTGCTTTAACCCAGGTGGAGCCACTGGCAAAACCGGTCGCCTCCTAAAAAAGGAGGTGAACTGTTTTGGCGGTAGAAGCTTTCTCACTATCTTTATCCCCTATACGGTCATTTTACAACTCGGCTCTTTTAAATAGTCCTATTTTGCTAACCTGGAAGCCTCCCGTTTCTACCCTGGGAGAAGTGGGCTCTGTGGGAGGTGCGCCCATGAACAGGGATTACCCGTCTGATATGCGAGAAGTACTGAGAATGGTGATTCACGTAAAGGAAGGTTGGAGGAGAGGGCCACCAACAGGTGGCACAACAAAGGAAGTGAGGTAGCATGAAAGTCACAATTGGCAGGAAGTTTGTATCCCTGGTGCTGGCACTATTGCTGATTAGCACTGGGCTCGCTCCTGTTGGGCTGACTCCCATAAAAGCTGCAGAATACGATTTGACCACAGACACATCGGTGCAGCAAGTGGAAATTGAAGGAGCAATCTGGACAAAGCTTGCTTCTTCCGACCCAACAGGTAGTGGGATCTTTGAATCCTTCTTACGAGTCCAAAAGGATGATGTCGAGAAAGGTTACAACACAGACTACAGGCCTCTTCAATTTGATGAGAATAGTTCGGCACAGTTCACGCGGAGCTTTAAGCTGGCAGATGTGCCTCAGGTGAAAATTGGCGAGACCATTTACAGGGAGTTTCAGCTCGACATAAACCAGCAGAGTAGTAGTGATCCTGAATGGTACATCAGCTTAGACAAATTCCAGGTTTGGCTAACCGACAATCCTGAGCTTCATGGCTATGATACGTCTACATGGGGCTTTCCAAGTGGTGCAGTAAAGGTTTACGATCTCGGAGACAACTCCATAAAACTGGATTATAGGACGAATCCTGGAAGCGGGAAACGTGATTATAGAGTTCTCGTCCCTGAGTCTATGTTTGCCGGCAAAACAGGAGAGTATGTTGTACTGTTCACACAGAATGGTGCTACTTTTGAGGCTAACGATGGTTATGAAGAATGGGGCGTAGCTATTAAGAATGCTCTGATCGAAGGTTACAAGTGGAATGATATGAACGGCGATGGAGTTTGGGATGCAGCAGAACCTGGGCTAAATGGTTGGACAATCAACTTGTCCGGTGCTGTAAGTACTTCAACACTAACTCACTATGACGATAGCGGAAAAGCTGGGTATTACTCTTTCTCCGTTGCGCCAGGCTCATACACCGTTTCAGAAGTGGAACAAGCTGCTTGGATGCAAACTTATCCGGTGGGCGATTCTTACAGTGTAACAGCAGGTAACGGTGCAGTGATCAGTGGACTAAACTTTGGGAACATGCAGCCACTGCCTGGAATTTCTGTAACGAAGACAGGTGATCAGTTATCTAAGGCAGGAGACGAAGTAACGTACACAGTAGAGATAGAGAACACTGGTAATGTAGCACTGACGTTTGACAGTGTAATAGACACTTTAAAAGGCGACATTACCAGCAACTTTACCAGTCCATTAGGGGTAGGAGAGGCAGCCAGTTACAGCTACACATACACAGTACCTGATGGAGCAGCAGACCCATTGCTGAACGAAGTAGCAGTAAATGCACACATGGTAGATCATGCAGAGATAGCAACTAGTGGAAGCAGCAGTCACAGTGTAGAGTTATTCCAGCCATCGTTTGAGATTACCAAGAGTGGACCGTCAGTGGTGATGATAGGTAGCATGGTGACATACACATACACGATAAAGAACAATAGCAGTATAGACAGTCCAAAGCTGGTACTAGAAGCGATCAATGACGATGTGTTGGGAGACCTAAGCAGTTATGCTCCAGCTAATTTGAACCCAGGAGAAGAAGTAACATTTACAGCAGAATACAAAGTGACAGTAGCAGGTACACTGACTAACGTAGTAACAGCTACATACGGTGTAGAAGGATTTCCGAACAAGCTAGTAGACAGTGCTGAACACACCTTATTTGTAGCAGATCCTAATACTGTTGTTACGGCTACAGCATACACTTGGGAGACATATCCAGGCGGTAACGTATCTGTAACTATTATGGAGCGGAATACTGGTAATATTGACCTTGAGAACGTGAGTGTGTCCGTGTTTGATGGAATCAACACAGCTGTTCTTGACTGCCATAGCGTGGGATTCTCTGGTGACGACGGCAACTGCATACTCAACAAGGGTGAGACGTGGAGCTGGGCATACCAAGTAACTGTTTACGCCGATACCACATATGTCGTTACCGGTTATGGTGAAGTAGTAGGCTTAGAAGGGGTAGTAGTTACTTATCCAGCATATCCGTCTGAACAGACTACATTCAAAGTCAAAGTAGTTGGAACCACAAGAACGCAAGGTTTCTGGAAAACTCATACTGATTTTACCAAGTACGTGTTTGAAAACTATGCAGGAAGCTACATAGACCTTGGTTGGAAGAAGATTACAAATATCGAAGATCTCATGGGCATGTTTTGGGCAGATAACGCGAAGAAGTCAGATGGCCACAAGAGGTCTCAGTTGGATCAGGCAAGAATGATCGCTTCTCAACAGGCCATAGCAGCGGTTTTGAACAGTTTCCTGCCTGGCGGCGCGCCATTGCCTGGCGGTTTAACCCCGGCAGCCATTGCGACTATAATGGGCGGCACTGACGTTAAAGCAATAAAGGACCTTGGGAGCACGCTAGGATCGTACAACGAAAGCGGGGATGGATTCGCGCTGGATCCTTCTTTACTACCAACCGGCAAAGCAACTCCTAATTTCTCAAGGCAGATTGCTAACATACCTTTTGCAGATTAGCCTGAACGAATGAAAAACTGAAGCAGAGGTGCGAACAGAAGGGCGGAGCTTGAAAGCTCCGCCCTTTTTATATGCGAATTGGGACTGTTCTATTGTGGACTCTCGAGCCTCATGCCACTTCTAGTACTTTAGTTAGCTCTACCACTTCTACGTGGGCTTTCTCCAGTTCCTTACGTATGCTTGAAGCCAGCTGTACAGCCTTCGGGTTGTCACCGTGAACACAAATACTGTGTGCAACAATGGGTACTTCTTTGCCATTTATGGCTGTTACTTTGCCTTCTAAAACCATTCTTAATGCACGCTCTGTGGCTTGCAATGGGTCGTCTA
>DMVM01000160.1 GCA_003476705.1 Coprothermobacter sp. | reverse complement strand
TCAATAAGGCCATACAAGAAGTTCAGGGCGCAAGTGTATGTATTGAAGAAAGAGGAAGGTGGAAGGCACACACCATTCTTCAATGGATACAGGCCACAATTCTACATAAGGACAACAGACGTGACTGGGACAATAAAGCTAGACCCAGGAGTAGAGATGGTAATGCCAGGAGACAATGCAGAGTTCGAAGTAGAACTGATCTACCCCGTAGCATTAGAAGAGGGCATGAGATTTGCAATCAGAGAAGGCGGAAGGACAGTAGGAGCTGGTGTTATCACCAAGCTCTTGGAATAATGGGTGATTTCAGATGAGAGTATTAGTTACATTAGAGTGCACTGAATGTGGTCATCGTAACTACCACACGGAAAAGAATAAGACGAAGACCACTGACAGGTTACAGTTTAAGAAGTACTGCCCTAACTGCAAGAAGCACACGCTACATAAGGAGACAAGGTAGGGTTGAAGGGGCGTAGCTCAATTGGCAGAGCAGCGGACTCCAAATCCGCAGGCTGGGGGTTCAACTCCCTCCGCCCCTGCCAATATTCTTAGCGAATGGTGATGCCAAATGGCGGAAAAGCAGACATTAGGAAACAGGATAAAGAATTTTTTCAGGAGCGCTAGAGTGGAACTAGGCAGGGTTAGCTGGCCATCAAGGGAGCAAACTGTGAATGCAGTGTTAGCCATACTTGTGTTTTCGGGTATATGGGCTGTGCTAGTAACCTTGTTGGACCTAGGTTTTGCGAGAATATTGCCACTATTAATGAAGTAGCATAAGGAAGAAGACGAATATGAAAAAGTGGTACATAGTTACAACGGTTCATGGCAAGGAATCTGCAGTGGCTGAAGCAATTAAGCTTCGTGCTGAGAACGCCGGTAATACTGCTATAAGTGATGTTTTAGTTCCCAAAGAATGGCGTCTTGAATACAGGGGTAAAAAGCCCAGACCTGAAAGGGTTCAAAGGGTCATTTACCCTGGTTACGTTTTTGTAGAAGTTGAAGTGGATCCGGAGAAAGGTGTTATCGACCCAGAAACGTGGTCTTTAATACGGTATACCCCCGGTGTACGGGGGTTCATTTCAACGCCAGATCATACACCCATTCCCGTGCAGGATAACGAAATGGAAAAGGTGCTTCAAAAGAGCAGAGAGCAAGAAGCTGTGAAGGTTGACCTACAGACTGGCGATGAAGTGGAAGTAAGGGATGGTGCCCTTAAAGGTCTTACGGGTGTGGTCGTTGACGTGGATCACGGAAAACAGAAAGTATTTGTTAAGATAAGCATGTTTGGTCGAGAAGTGGTCTCAGATTTGGATGCCGTACAAGTAAGAAAGAAAAGTTAGAAAGTTGAATTAAGAGGTGATAAGCATTGGCTAAAAAGATTGCAGCTCAGTTCAGGTTGTTGTTACCTGCAGGCAAGGCTACGCCTGCGCCACCAGTTGGACCAGCATTGGGACAGCGTGGCGTAAATATAATGGAATTCATAAAGAGGTTTAACGCTGCTACGGCTAGCATGGGTGATGTTTTAGTGCCCGTGGATGTTACGGTTTTCGCTGACAAGAGCTTTACTTTTGAGGTGAGGACTCCGCCCGCTTCATTCTTGCTAAAAAAGGCTGCGAAGGTGGAGAAAGGTTCTGGCGAGCCTAATAAGGTTACTATTGGTAAGGTTACTCGTGCTCAAGTCGAAGAGATTGCCAAGCAAAAGATGAAGGACTTGAATACAGAAGACTTAGAAGCGGCGGTTCGGATTATCGAAGGCACAGCGAGAAGCATGGGTATTCAGGTAGTGGATTAGTTTTAGTTTTGGGTTTGCAACCATGAAGTCGTGGGAGAGCAGATTAGCTCGTTAACCACAGGAGGTGAATGCTATGAGTAAGAGATACGCACAGCTAGTTGAGCAATTTGATTTAACGAAGGTATATACACCGTCTGAGGCCATTGAACTCGTTAAGAAGATGGCTTCTGCAAAGTTTGACGAAACAGTGGAGGCACACTACCGCTTGGGCATTAATCCCAAGTATCCTGATCAGAACGTCAGGTTCACTGTAATTCTGCCTCACGGCACTGGTAAACCTGTCAGGGTTTTGGTACTGGCGAAAGGTGAGAAAGCTACTGAAGCTGCTAATGCTGGCGCTGACTATGTAGGTGCTGACGATCTTGTTGAGAAGATCCAGCAGGGATGGTTGGACTTTGACGTGGTCATTGCCACTCCTGACATGATGGGAGCCGTGGGACGTTTAGGTAAGATTCTTGGCCCCAGAGGCTTAATGCCGAACCCCAAAGCAGGTACTGTGACCATGGATATTGAAAAGACAGTAAAAGAGTTCAAGGCAGGTAAAGTCGAAGTTCGCAACGACAAGACCGGAAATCTGCACGTGCCCATCGGGAAAGCCAGCTTTGATAACGAAAAACTGCTTGATAACTTCTATGCTGTTACAGCTGCCATAATTCATGCTAAACCAGCAACCGCTAAGGGCACTTATGTGAAGACCATATCACTGTGCAGCACTATGGGTCCAGCAGTTAAGGTGGACACGCGTCTGGCTATCGAAGAATCACTTAAGAAGCAGTTTTAAGTAACATTCACTGAGGTGTGTTAAAATTCCAGTATATTTGGAAAGAAAATTGAACCGAAGAAGTCGGTACTAATGCCTAAATTAGGCAACCGGCGGAGGTTATTTGGGTGGATATTGGGTTGAGGCCACCGACCTACCGTCGGTGGCCTTTTGCGTAAGGAGGTGATACATTGGCATATGTGACCAGGGTTCGACCCGAAAAGCAAGCTGTGGTTGAGCAGTTACGTGAATGGATTGCCCAAAGTAAAGGAATGGTCTTTTTCTCTTTCGAGGAATTGACCAGCAAGGACATGCAAGCCATGAGAGCCGACATGAAGAGGAGCGGCCTCACAGTAAAGGTTGTAAAAAACACACTTCTGGAACTTGCAGTAAAGGAAGTTGGCTTGGATGTCGATGATTCTTTGTTTAGAGAAACCACTGCACTTTTGTTTTCCAATGAGGATGAATTGGCCCCCTTCAAGCTCTTTGTTGAGCAGGTGAAGAAGTATGGAGTGCTGCAAGCCAAGGGGGGCATATTAGAAGGGCGTTGGATTTCTGCTAAAGAAGTGGATGCCATCGCGAAGCTTCCAGGCAGACAAGAGCTCTATGCACAGTTGGTAGGCGTAGTTTCTTCACCAATGAGGGGATTGGTAACAGTGTTGTCCGGTCCCTACAGAAACTTGGTTTATGTTTTGCAAGCAATAAAAGAGAAAGCTGCATAAAGGAGGTTACTTACAGATGACAATTGAGGAAATCATTAGCGAAATTGAGAAAATGTCAGTTTCCCAGCTGGCAGAATTAGTTAAGGCACTTGAGGAAAAGTTTGGTGTGTCCGCGTCCATGCCCGTGGCAGTAGCAGCACCAGTAGCTGGACCGGCTGCTGCTCCAGCTGAAGAGGAAAAGACATCCTTTGACGTAATTCTAAAGGAAGCTGGTGCCAAGAAGCTCGAGGTTATAAAGGTCGTTCGTGAAATTACTGGCCTTGGTCTGAAGGAAGCAAAGGATTTAGTGGAAAGTGCCCCAAAGCCAATTAAAGAGGGAGTTACAAAAGAAGAAGCAGAAGAATTGAAAAAGAAGCTCGATGAAGCCGGAGCCGTCATCGAATTGCAGTAAGTTTTGAAAAGCTTCGTTTAAGAGTATATAATGTATAAAGGAGAGGTGGGGCCTTGAGTCCCACTTCTTCTTTATAAGGACCGTAAGGAGTGATTATTGAATGCTGTCGCCAAAGGATAGAGCCGATCTTGAGGAGCGGATTTCCAAAATTGTTGTGTCAAAAGGTTTTTATTTCATTGACTTAGAAGAGCGTATGGAAAAAGGCGCTCATATAATTTCTGTTGTTGTTCACAAGGAACCGTCGGTGACCATTGGCGACTGCGAAAAACTTACCAGGGCCATTTTGCCTTTATTGGAAAGCCTTCCGTGGTACGGCGATAATGAACATTTGGAGGTTACCAGCCCGGGATTAGATAGGGTTCTAAAAAGAGAATGGGAATACGACGTCTTTAAAGGAAGGGTCATTGATATTTCCTTCGATAGAGATGGTAAGTCGCAAACAGTTCGTGCAAAGCTTGTGGGTAGGGAAAATGAAAACGTTGTAATCGAGTATGAAGGAAATTACTTCCGCATTCCCTTCGACCAAGTTAGAAAGGCGAAACTGGTATTCGAAGAGGGAGGGAAAGAGCATGGAAAAAAACAAAAGCGAAGCCATAGAAAGGGCATTTAATGAATACATAAGGCAAATAGCTAGCGATCTGGATCTTACTCCTCAAGAAATAATGGAAGCGCTGAAGGATGCTTTAGTTTCTGCTATAAGGAAAGAACTGGACATTCCTAAAGAGGCTGTGGGATCCGCGATCAAGATTGAAGAAAACGGAAGCAGTTTGAAGTTTCTGGTGAATAAGGATTTCGTAAAAACAATACCTGAAAATGAGTCCGTATCAGATTGGATTGAGTTCCCTCTGTCCAATTTGAGCCGTGTTTCCATACAGACTGCAGAGAATACGTTAAAGAACAGAATGAATGAAAAGAGTAAGGAAAAAGCCATTAAGCGAATAGCTCAGTTTTCTGGGGAAGTTGTCACTGCAAGAGTCATAAGAAGAGATCCCAAGACAAGACTTATCTACATGGACGTGGATGGCGTTGAATGTGTGCTGGAACCCAGTGAACAACTACCTACGGATAGGTATGCTCCAGGTGACTCCCTAAGGTGTTTAGTCCTGGGTGCGAAGAACATACCCATGTACGGTCAAGGAGTAGCATTATCCCGCTCTTCTCCTGATTTGCTAAAGCTGTTGTTTACTTTGGAAGTACCAGAAGTGGCTGATGGGGTGGTACGAATCATGGGTATTGCAAGGGAACCTGGGAGGAGATCAAAAGTGGCAGTTATGAGTATTGATCCCAGACTTGACCCTCAAGGAGCATGTATTGGTTACAAAGGGCAACGTATTCAGGCGATTTCAAGAAGTCTGGCCAACGAGAAAATTGATGTGGTGAGATGGGATACTGATCCAGCAAAGTTGATTGCAAACGTTCTTTCGCCAGGAAGGGTGGATAAAGTAGAGATTCTAGATTCAAAGAATAAAAGAGCATTGGTTTACACCACTCCCGATAACATAAAAGTAGTGGTGGGAGAAGATGGCGAGAATGTGGAGCTAGCTGAACAACTAACAGGATGGACAATTGATGTGAGGGAGGGTGGTCCTGATGAAGATTAGAGTTTACCAACTGGCGAAAGAATTAGGTGTGCCTTCAAAACAGCTAGTTGAAGAGCTTAAAAAACTGGGAGTGGATATTGTTTCATATCAGTCAACCGTAGATGAAGAAACGGCAGATTTACTCAGAGAGCTGCTTAAG
>DMVM01000108.1:6156-6944 GCA_003476705.1 Coprothermobacter sp. | reverse complement strand
CTCAGAACGCACTCTTCAGCCATGCAGGTCAGAGCCATGGAAGCCTGGGGTGTCCCCATAAAGGTCATTCTTCCCGGTAGGGTTTACCGTCGTGAGGAAGTATCAGCCAGGAAATATCCTGTGTTTTACCAGTTTGACTGCTTGGCGGTGGGTGAAAACATTGGGGTGGGCCACCTCAAGTGGACTTTGGAAACGTTCCTCAGTGCTTACTTTCAAAAGAGTGTCACAGTTAGATTTAGACCCAGTTATTTCCCCTTTGTAGAACCCGGCAATGAGGTTGACGTGAAGTGTGTTTTTTGTGATGGTCAAGGTTGCAGTGTATGCGGGGGAACGGGCTGGTTAGAAATACTTGGGGCCGGTTTGGTACACCCAAGGGTTTTGGAATATGCAGGGGTGGATCCCAACCGTTACAGTGGTTTTGCCTTCGGTGTGGGTGTGGACCGCATGGCCATGCTCAAATACGGTATTAACGACATACGTCTTCTTTATGAAGGCGACGTCAGTTTCCTAAGGTCGCTTTAAGGTGCTAAGGTGTGATATGCGATGAGATTCAGTTTTAACCAACTTAAAAAGTTTTGGCAGAAAAAGGACCAAGTTACCTGGCAGCAGGTAAAACATTATCTGGAAAAACACTTGGAAGTTGAAGTTGAGGAAGAATTACTCATTGACATACCCGATTCATGGTGGCTAAAAGAGGTAGCTCTGGCTAACGAAATGAACTCCGGTGCGGAGGTGCATCTGGAGAATGGCTCTGTCATTCCAGTGTACTTACCCGAGGAAGTTTCTCA
>DMVM01000108.1:0-6148 GCA_003476705.1 Coprothermobacter sp. | reverse complement strand
TGGCACGCTGCTTTCCAGGGGCGATTTGGGACCAGTGCAAGAACTGCTTGGTTTTGCAACGGTAAGTAGTAATGGCAGCGAAGCAGGTACACCTAAGGAAGCAGCCACCTCTGCCAGCCGCGATGATATGTCAGATGTGGTTCTTCTAAGAAATGCTCCTGAAGGGCCTCTAAAAGAGGTGCTTGAGCTTCCGGATATGCTCATAAAGCTCAGTGTGCTACCAAACCGCGGCGATTTGAGTCACTTGTTTGGTTTGGCTCGAGAGATCGCCTGCGGTATGGGACTTACACTGGCGGTGCCTACCTTCCAGCGTAAGCTGGAAAAGCAAAACGGGTTGGTGTCCATTCAAACTGATGGCTGCTTAGTTTATGTGGGCATGCTACTGGAGAACTTGAAAGTTGAGGAAAGTCCGTGGTGGCTTAAGCTGGAGTTGATGCGTTTTGGGCAGCGCTGCATAAACAACGTAGTAGATCTAACGAATTACTTCCTTTTCAACTACGGTCAACCCATGCATGCCTTTGATTTTGATACCCTTACTGACCATTGCATTGTTGTGCGTCAAGCAAAACCAGGGGAGAAACTTGTGCTGCTAAATAATGAAGAGGTCACATTGGATGAAGACTGCATGGTCATAGCAGACGCAGTGAAACCAGTGGGTGTTGCTGGCGTCATGGGCGGCCGAGATGCTTCTGTAAGCTCTCAAACAAAGCGCGTACTTTTGGAGGTAGCAGCATTCGCTCCTTCTTTCGTTGCCATGAGTTCTCGAAAGCTTGGCGTGAGAACTGATGCCAGCATGCTTTACGAGCGCGGCGTGGCACCTTTTGGCCAGGTGGATATGGCGCTTTTGTTCGCCGATTTTGTAGAGCAAATGGGTTGCGCTCAGGCGACTGCCTTGTGGTTTGCTGGTGAAGAAAGACGTTACAGATTGGTTGACTACAACCCACAGCGAATCGTAAAACTTTCTTCTGTGAAAGATCAGGATCTAGCTCATATGATTGCCATCAAACAGTGGGAAGTTATCACAGAAGAAGAAAATAAGAAAATTAGAATTCCTGCTTATCGGTGGGACATAACCAGAAGTGAGGATTTAGTGGATGAACTGGTAAAATTCGTGGGTTATGACCTTATCCCCTCATTGCCTTTGATGGATTATGTTCCCTTTAGGGAAAAGGAATCCATTACAAAGGAAAACAAACTTCGAGAAGCAAGCTCGCTTTATTTTCAAGAGGTATTCATGGTTTCACTCATATCGGACAAGGATGTGCAGAACATTTCTGCACACATGGGCATAGATGCCAAGAATGTGCTGGCTGTGGACAACCCAGTAAGCCGTGAACTGGCTTATTTGAGACCTAACTTACTTATAAGCTTGATAAGGGCAGCTCTACTCAACCAAAATCGCTTCCACGACGATGTGCACTTGTTTGAAACTGGCTCAGTGTTCACAAAAGTATCCAAAGACGCTAGTATCAGTGAGGTTGAGGAAAGACGTCACATAGCTTACTTGTCAAAGGGGCTTTACTGGGAGAATGCTTTGGATAAAGACCTGTGGAGTTACCGTGAGTTTAAAGGCGCTTTGGAGAACATCTTTGAACGCTGTAATCTTACGCTGGAGTGGGAGAATGCTCTTGTTTCGTGGGCTGAAAGCCAGTTCTCTGGTATTATAAAGTATGAAGGACGCGAAGTGGGGCAGGTGGGCATGCTCAAACCAAGTTTGTTAAAAGCATATGATTTGAAGGGTCCCGTATTTGCAGCTGAACTGGATCTGGATGTGTTGCCACTAATCACGGGAAGAGAACCCGTATTTCCACTTAAGTTCCCACAAAGCTGGAGAGATCTGTCGGTGGTCATGCCCATGCAAGTGCCAGTTTCAGAACTTGCCAAACTCTTTGAAGGTGAACCACTAGTAAAAGACTGGAAAGTTGTGGATTTGTACCGCGGTGAAAAATTAACGTCTGGTGAAAAGAGTGTTACCGTGCGTGTGTGGTTGGGCGCTGAAGATCACACAGTGAGTAGCGAGGAAGTAGATCAAGTCGTGGAGCGCGTTTTAGGTCGCTTAACGGAGGCGGGATGGCATTTAAGGACATGAAAGACGATTTGGAGAGCCTGGAATACGGCAAAATACTTGCGCAAATAAAATCTCATGCCTCTTCTGAGTATGGTCAGCGTTATCTAGAAACGCACTTGCCCTCGTCAGATATCCAGCAGGTGGAAAAATGGCTGAAGGAAACAGAAGAGGCTTGGGAACTTATTAGAAAGAACGTTGATCCGTTCACTTTCTTTGTTCCCGATGTGGATGCCGTGGTGGATCTGCTGGACAAACAGGGTTACGTGCCCGTTGAGGATTTTCTAAATTTCGTAAAAGCAGCTGACGTTTTGGTGCAGCTAAGAAGAAAGCTTTCTGCGGAAACAGGCGTGTTAGGCAGTTTAGCTAAACGCATTGTTCCATTAGATGCTTGGCTAAATGACGTGCGCAGCAAGGTTGACGAAAGCGGGTTTGTAAAAGATGATGCCAGCCGTAAGCTTTCCGATATCAGACGTGACCAAAGAAGGCTTTCCAACGAAATTCAAGATAAGCTACAAAGGGAAATGGATCGCCACCAGCGATTCATCTCCGACAGGTTGGTGGTAAAAAGAGGAAATCGCTACGCCATTCCCGTAAAGAGTTCCAATGTACCACAAGTGAAAGGCATCGTTTTGGACTGGTCTAGCTCGGGTCAGACGGCCTATGTGGAGCCTTTCTCTGTGGTGGACATGAACAACCGCTTGGAAGAGCTACGATTCATGGAGGAGCAGGAGATCTACCGCATCTTTCAGGAACTTTGCAGCCAGCTTTATCCCATTGCAGAGGAAATACGCATTTCACTGAGAATCCTAGGTGAAATTGATGCAGCTTACGCTAAGGCAAAATGGGGATCTTCCATGCGCGGTACGTTGCCCAAGATATCACATAATGGGATTGTCAATATAAAAGGCGCCAGGCATCCGCTCATCCCACAGGATCGTGTAGTGCCTGTGGACATTGTGATCCCCGAAGGTCGAATCGGTGTCATACTTAGTGGACCTAACACGGGTGGGAAAACGGTTACTTTAAAGACCATTGGGCTCTTTGCCGCTCTGCTAAAGATTGGTGCGCCAGTGCCAGCTGTGGATGCAGAACTGCCTCTTTACAACCGCATATTAATGGACATTGGCGATCAGCAGAGTATTGAGAGCAGCTTGTCCACCTTTGCTTCTCACATTTCCAGACTAAAAGTCATCGTGGAGGAAGCTGATTCAGGTGATTTGGTGCTCATCGACGAGCTGGGTTCTGGTACAGACCCTGATGAAGGTGCAGCCATTGCTGAGGCTGTTGTGGATTTTCTGGTGCGTCGCAGTGTTCATTTTTTCATAGCCACTCATTTGTGGCGTCTAAAGACCTTAGCAGCTGACCGGAAAGAAATCATCAACGCTTCAGTGGACTTCGACACCGAGAAGCTAAAACCTCTTTACAAGCTAAACATGGGTGTGCCGGGAAGGTCTTATGCCTTGGAGATTGCACAGAAGTGGGGCATGCCTGAACTTTTCATAAGTACGGCGCGTTCTAAGCTTTCTGAAGATCATGAGCGGGTTGAGAAGCTCATCGAGCAACTTCAAGAACGTGTGAAAAGCTACGAAGACCTTCAGCGCGAAGCAGCCAGACTTCGTGACGAGCTGCGCGAGAAAAATAACCAACTTGATAAGGCTTTAAGCCAACTGGATGCCAAGAGGACAAAAATACTGGATGAAACCAGAGCAAAAGCAAAGAGAATATTGGAAGAGGCTGATGAAGAAAGCAAGCGTCTACTAAAGGAACTTAGCCAGCAGAGTAAAGCCAATCAAAAGGCTTATCAAATCCGCGAGCAAATAAAGAACATGCTTGAAGAAGTCGTAAAAGAGGAAGACGAAATGATGGAAAAACAGCGCGGTGGACCTGAACCCATTCCAGTTCAGATCAGAGAAGGAGATACCGTTTATGTGACTAAGTTCAAACAACTTGGTCTGGTTTTAAAGCTTTCAGAGGATACAGCCGAAGTACAAATAGGACCATTAAGAGCTACCGTGGCAAAAACTGAGTTGAGCAAGGTTGACGCTTCAGTCATGGAGCATCGTCGTGGCGTGAGCAGTGTCATAAAAGGTGGCAGCGGAGTGGAGATCAACGTTACTCAGGATGTTCCCATGAAACTGGAGGTACACGGATTAACTGTGGACGATGCGTTGGAAAAAGTGGACAAGTACTTGGACCAAGCTTATGCAGCTGGTCTGCCTTATGTATATATCATTCATGGTCGTGGTACGGGTGCCTTGCTCAGAGCCATTCATGAGTACTTAAGTACTCATCCCCATGTAAGCCGATTCCGCTTCGCCGAACCCAGCGAAGGCGGAACCAGCGTTACCATGGTTTACTTTAGTTAAAACTGCACCTGCTATTTATATTAATTACGCCTTAAGTTTCTTAACTTCCTTTATGTTGTTCTCTTCATCCATGATGAGCACCGTTGTATCGACTTCTTCATCGGGTTCTTTCATGGCGAATGCCATCACAATAATGCTATCGCCTACCACAGCAGATCTTGCTGCTGCACCGTTAAGACCTACTTCGCGTGAATTAGCAGGAGCCGGTATGATGTAAGTTTCAAACCGCTCACCATTTGTTACGTTAGCCACTAATACCTTTTCATATGGCCTCAAGTTGGCTTGTTTTATGAGTTCTTCATCCAAACTCAAGCTGCCTTCGTAATCCACGTTGCACACAGTAACGCGGGCATTGTGAATCTTGCTTTTTAGTACTGTTATAAGCATGCTCTTATCACCGAACCTCCACTACTAAATTATCAATAAGCCTAACCTTGCCCAAAAACACTGCCGTGGCAATGATGATCTTCTGGGGAGGTTCTATTTTGGGCAACAGCTCCAGCGTGTCGTAATCCACTAGCTGGAAGTACTGTATCTTAAATCCTTGCTGAGAAAGAAACCTTGTACAAGTGCTTATTACCTCAGCAGTGCTTCTGACCCCTTTTTCCAAAACCAGATCTTTTGCCATTAGTAGCGATTTGTAAATGGAAGCTGCTTTTTCTCTTTCTTCAGCGCTAAGGTAAGTGTTTCTTGAGGACAACGCGAGCCCTGAGGGTTCCCTCACGGTGGGTACAGGGACTATTTCAATGTTCATGTTCAGATCATTGACCATTTCCTCAATAATACGCAGCTGCTGTATGTCCTTCATTCCAAAATAAGCCTTGTTCGGACTAACGATGTTGAAAAGCTTTGTCACCACGGTTACCACACCACGGAAATGCCCTGGACGGAAGCGGCCACATAGGTTTTCATCCAAGTGCTTAACGTCCACAAAAACGTCCACCTGATTGTCTTTTTTTGGATACATCTCTTCCACCGTGGGCACAAAAAGAAAATCAACTCCGTGTTCACTGCAAAGCTGTGCGTCTCGATCCATGTCCCTGGGGTAAACTAAGTAATCTTCGTTGGGCCCAAACTGAAGGGGATTAACAAAATCGCTGACTACCACCACATCGTTTTCTTTTCGAGCGGTGTCCATAAGTGCTAAATGGCCCTCGTGCAAGTACCCCATGGTGGGCACAAGACCCACTGACTTACCTTGTCTTTTCATTTCTGCAACGTTCTCTCTCATGGTTTTAATGTCACGTACGATTTCCATGGCTTGCTAATGCCTCCTAAGTAAAACTGACTAAAGCATTTTTTGTTGTTACCACAATAAGTATGCACCCATAAATGGTGTTTTCCTTGCGAGCTTCACATTTTTCCTGTACGGAGTGGAGCCAACCCAGCACCGTGCAGCTAAGCGTGTTCTCATTGTATACACAATAAACACAATATCCACAACTATATAGTTTGTTAATTTAACTGCAAAACTTCGTAATCCAAATCTCTGAGCAGCAAACAGCTTGCTACTTTCTTGAAGCTACAGCACGCCTTGTTCCACGTCGTTCTTGTAACTGCTTACTGCCTTTTTCAGTTCTGCTCGCAAGTCAAAGTAAGCCTTGGCAAAAGGTGGCCTGTCCTTGGTCAGCCCCATGAAGTCGTGTAGCACGAGTACTTGACCGTCACATTCAGGCCCTGCCCCAATGCCGATGGTAGGTATTTGCACCAGCTC
>DMVM01000140.1 GCA_003476705.1 Coprothermobacter sp. | reverse complement strand
CTTAGGGCACCAGATGAGGTGGTAGGCGATGTTGTATACTGTTGTGGCTGATCGTTTCCATCGTTTGCCGTTCATGGCTTTATTATACTACAAATACTAGTTCTCTGCACTGTATCTAACAGTCTAAGCCAGGATGCCTTTCATCCCACTCTTCAAAGGGTGGGCTTCCCCGGCAGGGGATCGTAAATTACATTCTCTTCTTTGGTAGCCCAGTTATTGCTGTGGGCATAGGGCTGATCATTGCCATCTACACCCTGGTTCCCAAAATGGATCGAACACAAGTTATTAAGTTGATGGAAGAAGGCGTTTCCTCAGCGGGCATTATCATTCTAATCACGGGTGCTGGAGGCTCTCTGGGACAAGTACTAAGAGACAGCGGAGCAGGTGACTATGTAGCGAAGCTCATCGCAGGTACTGGTCTACCAGCCATACTTTTACCGTTCTTCGTTGCTACTTTGGTAAGGCTTGTCCAAGGAAGCGGTACCGTTGCGATGATAACTTCAGCCTCCATCACAGCTCCCATATTGGCTACCATGAATGTCAATCCTGTTTTAGCGGCACAGGCAGCATGTTTAGGAGCAATGGTTTTCTCGTACTTCAACGACAGTTACTTCTGGGTTGTCAACAGGTTATTGGGCGTCGAAGATGTTAAAGAGCAAATAATGACATGGTCTGTACCCACAACCTTGGGATGGGCAACTGCTTTAGTTATGCTACTAATAGCCAATCTCATACTGGCTTAAGGGTTTTACACAGTTGAAACCTTAAAAGGGGCGAGAACCATTCTCGCCCCTTCTCTACTATCTGGTCACCCTGTAAAGCGGCTTCGAAGTATACTGGGTATGGAGCAGGTGGTGAGACTTTTCACCCAAAGGATGTCCAAGGTACTCCTCGTAAATTTGCTTTATGGCTGGGTTTTCATGGGATTTTCGTAAAGGAAGATTCTTATCGGCCTGATAGATGGCGGCAGCTCTTAGTTTTCTAACTTCGGCCATCTCATTAGGATGGTGTATGGGCTGTCCACCACCTGTGATGCAACCACCAGGGCATCCCATGATTTCAATGAAGTGGTACTCGACTTCGCCGCTTCTGATCTTGTCCAAGAGCTTCTTTGCATTACCAGTTCCGTTTACAATGGCAAGCTTTAGATCCAGCCCATCCACAGTTACGGTAGCCTCTCTTACACCCTCAAGACCCCTGACCTCTTCAAAGTCAATCTTGTCCAACGGTTTGCCTTCAACAATTTCGCTTACGGTTCTCAAAGCTGCTTCCATGACACCACCAGTGGCACCAAATATTACTGCAGCACCTGTGGACATACCCAGTGGCTGATCAAATTCCTCATCAGGCAGGTTAACGAAATCAATACCAGCTTCCTTAATCATGCGTGCTAGCTCGCGTGTGGTAAGGACTGCGTCAACATCCTGTATTCCATCGTGCATGTTTTCAGGCCTTTCAATTTCAACCTTCTTTGCTGTGCAGGGCATGACCGAAACCACATACACATCTTCTGGGTTCCAGCCCATCTTCTCAGCGTAGTACGTCTTGATTAACGCACCCAGCATCATGTGTGGCGATTTGCACGTGGACAAGTTTTCCATGAAATCCGGATAGTACTTTTCGCAGAAGTTAATCCAACCCGGGCTGCAGGAAGTGATCATGGGCAACTTCCCACCATATTTAAGCCTTTCAATAAGCTCAGAACCTTCTTCCATGATGGTAAGGTCAGCAGCAAAGTCCGTATCGAAGACTACTTCAAAGCCCAATCGCCTCAGGGCAGCTACCATTTTTCCAGTGACTATGCTGCCCACAGGCATGCCAAATTCCTCACCCAAACCCACTCTTACTGCAGGCGCTGTTTGAACCACAACATGTTTACGTTTGTCAGCTAGAGCCCTGTAGACCCTCTGGATGTGGTCTTTTTCGTACAGAGCTCCTGTGGGACAAGCGGTTATGCATTGACCACAACTTATGCAAGGAGAATCATTCAGACTCACATAGAAAGGTGAAGAAACCAATGTGTCAAAACCTCTGTTAACAGCACCTATGGCAAAAACATTCTGTACTTCCTGACATTCTGCAATGCACCTGCGGCACAGGACGCACTTGTTTGGATTCCTGACAATGGCAGGTGAAACATCGTCCAAGGGGTAGTTCACGTCTTCGCCTTGGAATTCAATGTCAGCAATGCCAAATCGTTCTGCCAAATCCTGTAGCTCACACTTGGTATTTCTGATGCAGGTAAGGCAATTCCGGTCATGATTGGAAAGAATAAGCTCCAGGTTTACTCTGCGTGCTTCTCTGACCCGGGGCGTATTGGTACGAATGTTCATACCATGCTGTACCGGATAAATGCAAGATGCGGGTAAATTCCTAACGCCATCGATTTCTACCACGCACAGTCGGCAGGAACCAATCTCGTTGATCACTTCTGCATAACACAATGTGGGTATGTCAATGCCTGCTTCTCGGCAAGCTTGCAAAACGGTGTAATTACTTGGAACCTCTAGAGTAATGCCATCTATGGTCACAGTTACCTTGTCCATGCGGCTTCAGACCTCCTTTTTTACTGTTTCACAATGGCACCAAATGGGCACTTCTCAAAGCATGTACCGCACTTGATGCAAGCTTCCTGATTTATCACAAAAGGCTGCTTAAGCTGCCCCGAAATAGCATTCACAGGGCAGTTCCTTGCACACAAACCACAACCTCTGCATTTGTCAGCGATGATGGTATAGGAAAGCAATGCTTGGCATACGCCGGCAGGACATTTCTTCTGGTTGATGTGAGCTTCATATTCATTTCTGAAATACCTAAGCGTGGAAAGGACAGCGTTAGGTGCCGTCTGCCCCAAACCGCACAGTGCTGTGTCCTTAATGGTTGTAGCCAGCTTCTCTAGCCGATCGATATCTTCAGGTTCTCCCTTACCTGACGTAATCTTATCTAAGATCTCCAGCATTCTCTTTGTACCGATTCTGCATGGAGCACACTTCCCACAAGATTCATCTACGATGAATTCCAGGAAGAATTTTGCAACGTTAACCATGCATGTATCTTCGTCCATGACCACCAGTCCACCCGAGCCCATCATTGCACCCAAACTAATAAGTGAGTCGTAGTCAATTACGGTGTCCAGGTGCTCTTCAGGTATGCAACCACCAGATGGACCGCCTATTTGAACGGCTTTAAACCTTTTTCCGTCAGGAATTCCGCCACCAATGTCAAAAATGATGTCCCTAAGAGTGGTACCCATGGGGACCTCAATGAGTCCTGTACGGTTCACCTTTCCAGTTAGGGCAAACACTTTTGTCCCTTTGGATTTCTCAGTACCGATGGACGAGAACCACGCTGCACCGTTGCTTATAATGGCAGGAACGTTAGCAAAAGTCTCCACATTGTTTATAATGGTGGGTTTATTCCAAAGCCCTTTAACTGCCGGATAAGGAGGTCTGGGCCTGGGTTCGCCACGTCTACCCATGACAGAGTTCAACAGGGCAGTTTCCTCTCCGCACACGAAAGCGCCTGCTCCGAATCTTATCTCCACATCGAAACTGAAGTCGGTTCCAAATATGTTGCCACCCAACAAGCCGTATTCACGCGCCTGCTTTATGGCAATCTGAAGACGTTTTACAGCCAGGGGATACTCAGCTCTTACATAAATGACGCCATGGTTGGCACCAATGGCGTAACCCGCAATGGCCATGCCTTCCAGCACACTGTGAGGATCTCCCTCCATGATACTTCTGTCCATGAAAGCACCGGGGTCACCCTCGTCAGCGTTGCACACCACGTATTTGGGAGTCTCTTTCTGTTTGTGTGCAAACTCCCACTTCAATCCCGTGGGGAATCCACCGCCGCCTCTACCCCTTAAACCTGACTTCTTCATTTCGTCGATGACTTGCTCAGGGGTCATCGTAGTCAAGACCTTGCCCAATGCCTCATATGCCCCCATGGCAATGGCTTCTTCAATATCTTCTGGATCGATGATACCGCAGTTCCTCAGAGCGACACGCATTTGTTTTTTGTAGAATGTTGTTTCTTCCAGCGGTTTTATTTCTTTCTCGGAAACTGTTTCACCAAACAGGTACTTAGTTACTGGTCTGCCTTTTAGCAAATGTTCTTCAACGATTTCCGGAACATATTCTGGCTTCATTTTGCTGTAAAACACACCTTCTGGGTAAATAACGACTACCGGCCCCAACTCGCACAAACCAAAACAACCAGTTCTTATTACTGCTACCTCTTTGTCTAAACCTGCTTTCTTTATTTCACTCACAAAAGCAGCAGCTACATTATCGGAACCAGACGAAGTACACCCTGTACCTCCGCATACCATTACGTGTGATCTATAAAGCATTCTTCTTCACCTCCAAGAACGACCTTTACTCCAGTTCAGCGCTTTCCAACGTCCATTCCCTGATGGGATGTCCATTTATGACATGCTCTACAACCACTTGCCTAGCTTTATCAGAGTCCATCTTTATGTAAGTAACCTTCTCATGACCAGGTACGTACATTTCTACGATGGGTTCAAACTTGCAGAGTCCAATGCAGCCCGTTTCTACCACGGTAACACCCGTCACATTTCGCTTCTCCAACTCATCCAAGATGGCCATCATCACAGGTCTGGCACCAGCAGCAATGCCACAAGTTGCCATACCCACAGTAATTCTTGTTCCTGAACGATCACTTCTGATGTTTACCTTGCGTAAGGCTTCTTCTCTGATTTTTTGCAGATCCTCTAAGGACTTAATCTGCTTCATAATCCTTTTTTGCCCCCTCTTTCCTGGAAATATTTATGTTGGGAAGGATTTCAATGCTTCCCTGATTTACGTAATCTTTGGTCCAATTGAGTACAGAAGGCTCTGTAATGCTTACTCCTTGAAGAACTTCTCTGATTTGTTCAGAGTCGAATGTAAATGAGTAATCATTTAACGTGAAACTATAAACCAGATTGAGTTCTGGGTTGGATACAAGCAACGAAACAATGGTAGAACCCATATCACCCAAGGGAACAAGATCCACACTAGATAATTTCAGCTTTCCTTCGATAATTGTCCCTTCCACTTCTTTAGATTTGATGGTAAGCGTACCTCCGCACTGCTCAACCAAATCCTTAAAAAAAGGAATTCCCAGACCGAAACGGCGCTCCTTCCTACTGGTAAAGAAGGGATCCGTCACCTTTTTTAATAAGTCCGGGCTTATACCCTTCCCGTCATCTGCTATTCTGATTGATAAGTGGTCCGCTTTAACGTCAGCAGTAATGTGGATGGTGATATTTTTTGCCCCGGCGACAACGCTGTTCTGTGCAAGATCCAATACGTAAAGAGCCAATTCCTTCATGCTCCTCCCGCTCTACTCAACCTCAGCGGCAGCCTGAGAGAGATCTTGCTTCTTTATCCTTTGTATTACTTTTACAGCTTCGTCAGGCGTAAGACGTCCATAAACCTCTCCGTTGATCATCATGACCGGAGCTAATGCGCAAGCTCCCAAGCACCTTGCGGCTTCTAGTGAGAACATGCCATCGGAAGTGGTCTCTCCCTCATTAATGCCCAAATTCTCTTTGAGCTTTTCCAGAATTTGTCCACTGCCCCTCACATAGCAAGCGGTCCCCAAGCACAAGCTGATTTTGTACTTACCAGCCGGAATAATGCTAAAGCGCGAATAAAAGGTTACGATGCCAAAAATCTCCGTTAAGGGAACACCAGTTTCCTTCGAGATGAGTTCTTGAACCTGAAAGGGAATGTAGCCAAACATTTCCTGGGCTTCATTAAGAATGGAGATCATTGAACCTGGCACCTTCTTAAGTTCCTCCAGCTTTGCTCTGAATTCTTCTACTCTATCGATGCCAAACAGCTCGTAAAGTTGTTCCATTTGCTTCCCTCCTAAAAGAGCTATTTTCGCTGAACGTTTTCTTGGTAAACATTAGCAAAATGCTAAACGAATCTACCACCAGAGCATTATAACATATTACGTGAATTCTTTAACGAGTTAAAAAAGACTTTGCTGAAGTCTTTCACGCAAAGCCACTTAAATGTTTTAGGAAATCCTCCACAGAAGGACTCGTCACTTCAACGTAGCTCACACGTTCCATGATGTCGCCCAAGTAATGGGCATCAGAGGATTGTAAAATGCGGTACTTTCTCAAAGCAGGATGCTGCATAAGAAATTGCTCAGGGCTTACGGCACCTGAGATTTCTAAAGCAGCCACACTATCCATGTCAGGAATAAAACCCAGATTCGAAAGCACACTGAAGGAAAGCCTGTCCACATGTGCAAAAACTGCCACTCCTCGGTCCCTTATAAGCCGAAAGACGTCTTCTACCCCGAAGGAAGAGGAAGTAAGCAGTAGATAAGGATACTCACCGATCAATTCATCGTCTTCATCGAGCATAAGCTGATTGCCGAAATATTCAGGGCGATTTTTTATTCTAGGAAGACAATCTTCCCACTTAGCTTGAAAATCGTAGCAGTGATCCAAAGTGTAGAAGTAGCATAGCACATGTACTTCCTCTTTAGTTTGCACCTCCATACCTGGAACCACTATGAGGCCCTTTCTTTGTGCCAGATTAACCACGGCTTCCACGTTTCTGACACTGTTGTGATCAGTAACAGCGATAATATCCAAACCCTTTAAAAGACACATGTTCACAATATTATTGGGAGTCATGTCATCAGATGCACAGGGAGAAAGAGCACTGTGTATGTGAAGATCGTAATAGAGCCTCATTTATTTGGACAGCAGTTGATACAGTTTTATTGCCGCTTCGTAGGACGTTCCAGGAAAACTGAGAATGGGCATAGCTTCCTCATTTGCTCTTTCCACTGCTTCCCTTTCCACTTCCACACCTTCTGAAACGATGATGCAGCTCTGCTCCACCATCAGTGCCACTGCCACAATGTTCACATGACTTTGAATGGTTATCCACGCATTCTTGGGTTTGGACTTTGCCATGACCCAGCTTAAAAGATCACATATGTAAACTCCTTCAATAGGATTTTCTAAGCCCCCATCACCAGCTACGAGATGGAACCCATTCTCCAAAAAATCCCTAACCCTCACGTTTGCATCCACCACTAGCTAACTCTCCTTTCCTTCACCCATCACAGGTGGAATTTTTCCAGCTAGTGTGCTAAGTTCCTGAGCAAGGCTCTTGATCCTGTTTTTCAAAATGAAAACACAGTCGTATTCGGTGGCTAATCCCTTAACAATGTCCTCAGCCAACGTCCTACAGGTGGGTGCACCACAGGAACCGCAGTCCAACCCAGGTAAGGTGGCAAGAACTTCATCAATTCTCTGCATCATACTCAGTGCCTCAGCAATGTCGCTGCTCAATTCCATAGCGTCACTTCTTTCCAAAG
>DMVM01000135.1 GCA_003476705.1 Coprothermobacter sp. | reverse complement strand
CCTTTTCAGGGAACACTAGAGGAATTTGAACAATCTTCAGAACGAGGAACCAAAGGGCTCGGAAGCTCAGGAGTTTAACCTAGCTGGCATGCATTGAAATACCTTAAAACAGGACCAGCTAAGTAGAAAGAGCCTGCTACTAAAGTCGGCGTTGGTTCCTCTAAAGCTTCGTAAAGATTAGGCAGCGTAGGTATTCCAGGCAACTCAGCTAAAGCGCGGTCAGAGAACGGCGGGTAGTAAAAAATCTGACTGCCGAGCCTTTTCAAATAACTCAACGCCACTTCATAATCTTTCCCCTTAACCAAACCCAGAATGATACGCATTGGGTTTACTCCAAGATCGTTGATCGTTGCAACCAGACTCTTAAAAGCAGGTGCATTATGCCCACCGTCAACAATGAGAAGTGGATCTTTCCTGACTACCTGTATCCGTGCAGGCAACACAACATCGCTCAATAGTGAAAACTCCGGTTCTTTCCCCGTAGCTGATCTATAAACCTCTCCTGCGAGCAGGGCGTTCCATATTTGATGCAAACCAAGCATTCTTGTCTGAATTCTCCCCATTCCAGTCACGTACGCTTGCGTGCCATCCAGATTAATTTGAGGATCTTCAATGCTGTATTTTGCCTGGACCACAACGTCAGCGTCTACACCTGGCAAAGGCTCCAACGAGATCACTGAACCTGATAGACTGTCGAGCAGCTCCCTTAAGTAGAACTCATAATCAGGAAACAGGTCAAAGTGATCCATACCTAAGGCTGTTACCACACTTATATCGTGTTTTTTTAAGTTTGTTGCGTCTTGTTGTGATTCAATACCTGTTTCAACCACGGCCCACTCTTTTTTTGCCTTTGCGAAAGCCAAGTAAGCCGCACCAGTAAGCAATTCAAACGGGGTCAGTTCCACATTAAGATCTTTAGCCACAGATAGAACTTGCTGTTTGAAACTGCTTAGGTCTGCTTTCTTACCATCGATCATCACCATCTCCGCCGACGTGCAAACAAAGGGAGATAAGAAAAGACCTACATTATCATTAAAAAGTGCTGCAACCATGGCGGCTACTGAACCTTTCCCAGAAGAGCCTGTAACATAGATCGTTCTTACTTTTTCGTGGGGATTGCCCAAAGCCGCTAAAACTCTCCGCAAATTGTCGTTCTTAAAACTTGTTGGCATCCGCGTGGTTAAATCGTCGAGTAGTTCACAAGCGTTCTTCTTCAGTACTGGATGATACCACTCAGGAAAAAACTGACAGAGTAGCTTCAAAAGGAAATCTCTATTCTGAAGATCAGGGTGAGGCACAGTCAAAACTTCGCTGTGCAAAACAAGATTGTCATAGGTTAATATGTCGAGGTCTATTATGCGAGGCCCCCAGCGAACTTCTCTTGTTCTACCGAGTTTTTTCTCCACATCCAAGAGTGCCCTCAAGAGTTCTTCAGGCGCCAGTCCTGTTTCACCTTTCCCTACAGCGTTCAGAAAAGCAGGTTGATCAATCTTGCCATATGGTGCTGTCTCTACCAGCGGTGTTATGAACTGCCATCTTATAAAGTCGGAAGTCAAATCGATGGCATTTCTTATGTGAGAAGCTCTATCTCCTAAGTTGGAACCGAAAGAAACATGAACGGTTGCCATAACTGTTAAATTCCTTCTCTTATAGCCTCGACAGCCTTGACGGCATCCGCATTAGGCTTTGTATCATGGACACGAATGATGTGGACGCCCTTCCATGTCAGGTAGGAGGTCCAGGCAACAGTTCCGAAAAGCCTTCCCTCAGCAGGTACTCCTCCAAGGATTTTACCCAGTGTACTCTTCCGGCTGTGCCCCACAAGCACCGGAAAACCCAGTGTGAATAGCTCCTCTATGCGACGCAAAACTTCTAAGTTATGTTCGGGCAACTTTGCAAACCCAATGCCTGGGTCAAGGATTATTTGATTTTCCTTAATCCCCTTACTCAGAGCGTATTCAACCCGCTCAACAAAATACGCATGCAATTCTTTCATCAAATCATCGTAAGAAGCGTACTCCTGCATAGTAGCTGGAGTCCCTCTCATGTGCATTATTACCACCGGCACACCGTAATCAGCAATAACGTTGGCCATTTCTTTGTCACACTGCAACCCGTAAATGTCATTGATTAGGTCTGCACCGTTCTCCAAAGCTTGTTTAGCTACTTCTGCACGGTACGTATCAACAGAAATGAAAATCTTCACGCGCTCTCGTACTTGACGAAGCAATGGGATTACACGTGTTAACTCCTCATCTTCGCCAATTTCTGCAGCACCAGGTCTTGTGCTTGCTCCTCCTATGTCAATGAAAGCCGCCCCATTTTCCTCAGCATCTAAGGCATGCTCCAGTCCTGTGTGAAAATCCACTCGAGAACCAGGAAAAAAAGAATCGGGTGTAGCGTTCAATATAGTCATCAATCTGGTTCCTCTGAGCTCTAGAGTCCCATTTGGCATGGTCAAAACAAAAGTCTTAGCCGCTTTACCTTCTAGCACAGACTTAATTTCGTCGGCAATTTGATTAAGACCCCAGTATGGCATCCTTCTAAGTTTGTCAACTAGGCATTTAAGCTGCCTCGCATTTGCCAATATGAGCACTGAAGATCTTTCAACCTTTCCAGTGATGACATG
>DMVM01000149.1:2862-4994 GCA_003476705.1 Coprothermobacter sp. | reverse complement strand
TAACGGGCTCACTAAATACAGTGCCACGGTGAGCAGTAAGGGATACTCCTACGCCATTGACACATTGTATGCAGACGTGGGCGTGGGTTTGGGAAGTCTGGGTGCCGGTTCACCATTTGAAGAAGCCGGGACTGCCTCCGATGAGGACACTAGTACTGTGCCGGTAATTATTACACCAACAGTTGTTGAACCTACGCTCGGAATTGGCACTCTTCTTGACTCGAAAGTATGTTCTAACAAGGGTAACCAAAACGGGGATGACCATACCTTTGGCCCTGGTTACGTGCAAATTAATTCTAAGGGTGACGGTTTTATTGAATATGGCCTCACTTTTCAAGTGCAATCAAGTGCATCCGATGACAACTATGTCATAGTTGCCATACCCGGGAACACAGATCTAGAAGGAGACTGCGACCAAGATTGCAAGGGGGTAGCCCACAGCTTTGTTGCTTTTATTAATAAGAAGCAAAAATCTGCCATTGACAATAAAGTTTGCGAACCAAAAAGTAATGAGAACGGAATTGCTGATCTTCTTGGTACTAGCACTTCGATCCAAGAGACTACATTGACTGCAACTGAATATGGACAAGGGAACGGAGGCAGCTATTACTTCCCCGACGGGACTGCAACCGCAAGCATAATTTACAAGTACAAGTTTGTAGCTAAAATAGAACACAAACTATACTGGAGTATGCACTTTGTTATAAAGTTCATGCCCGGCACACCTCCCGAAAACCAATGGGTTCGCATTTACATACCAGGCAGTTCAGGGAAAGTCACGGGTACAATTCCTGCAACCACAGAGGAAGCTACTGTTCCCAATACCTTTTACGAACAACACACAACTTCAGTTTACCAACCCAGAGTTGACGGGTTAATTGCTTGGGATTCCATAACCTTTGATTTGTCTGAGAACGCTTCAGTGACGGTTAAAGTCGAGACTGTTTCCATGAGTAGTCCTTATGTATTTCATGCTACTGGTCCAGCAACGCAGGTGAAGATTAGTATTGGGCAATACGATCTTCCTGTTGATGAAGGATTTGAAATATGGTTCACTGTAGCCCCTATCGACAATACAAAGCCTGCAACCATTAACAATGTCAAAGTTTTCTATTGGACTGATCCAACAAGCCCATGAGGTAGCGAAGACTGAAGCGATGTTTTAGAATTTAAGTACGTGTGGCATCTGGCATATCGATAAATGCTTGCCAGCCGTACTTGGCTTTTGGGGAGGTGCTTTTAAGTGCGTTACATAACTTACGATTTGGGCGAAAGGGTTTATGCCAGTGAACTGCTTAGTGTGAAAGAGATCGTGCTAAAGGAGGAACTTAGATCCATACCAGGTGCTCAGCCTTGGCTACTTGGTGTGATGGCGTTAAGGGGGCAGCTGTTGCCCGTAATTGATCTGGGTTTGAGGCTTCAAGGTAAGCCAAGCCAAGGTGACAAGGTACTCGTTTTGGACAGCGAACGGCCTGTGGGTTTCTTGGTGGACCATGTAAGGAACATTGAAGATGTGGCTGAGCTAAAGCCACTTCCACTGGAGCTACCTGACAACGTCAAGCGTTTCTTAGTGGGCAGCTTTCTTCATGGTGAAGACATTGTGCTGGTGCTTGACCTTAAAAAAGTGCTCACTGAACAGGAGTTATCTGAGGTTACTGCTCCATGATGTGGTTTTTCTTTCTTGTTTTTGCCAAGTAGGTGCGCTGGTCTGCTAAGTCGACTAATTGTTGTACCGAATTTACTTCAGAGACTGATGAGGCGCCAATACTGGCTGTGACCGGCTTTCCTAAAGATGTGATGCACGATTGTATCTGACTGCTTAGCCTGCGAGATATGGATGCGGCTTCTTGCTCGTCTGTGTCAGGCAAAATGACAAGGAACTCATCGCCTCCCCATCTTATGGCAACGTCGGTTGCTCTAAGCGACGAACGTAACAGCTTTGAGAATTCCATGAGAACTCTGTCACCCATTTCGTGTCCAAAGGAATCATTCACCTGTTTGAACCCGTCCAAATCCAAGAAGAGAATACTGAACTGTGGGCCACCGCGCAGATACAGTTCCCATTCTTCAGCTAGGCGCTGGTTTCCATAGGTTCTGTTAAACAAACCGGTAAGAGAATCCTGCATTCCAAA
>DMVM01000149.1:0-2805 GCA_003476705.1 Coprothermobacter sp. | reverse complement strand
CCCTTTTCCATGAAATTCTGACTTCTTTTTGCAATGCGGTGGTCGCCAACTTCCAGATTCAGTGTTCCACTTTCAATTCTGGCAAAGTAGTCATGACCAAAATAGGATTGGAAGATGTAACTAAGCGCCCCTGCGAGCTGCTGCACATTAGTAATTTCTTGCAAGTTTAGGTGCCAGCTTAGTAAGCTGCTCCATTGGGACACAGCGGCAATGCTTTGGTAGGTTTTCTGCCAAAATGAAGTCAGCTGGGGGTAGTCCAGTGCACGAACCTCCTGGAGTATCCAATCTGCCATGGTTTTAAGCATGGTTTTATCAGTGTTTTCACACACACCTTTAAAGATGACTATGCCCAAATTGGACATGGAAAGGCTCTCCCAGCGCCGCCACAGCCTGAGCATGTAGCGAAAGGCGTTTGAACAGTTCTCCGGGCTACTGGCAAGCATCTTCAAGGATTCGCCTAGTGGGGTTGAAGGAAGTTGTCCAAGCAACTGCGTGGGTATGGGATTCCAGTGCACCATTAGCAGAACAGAAACCAGTGCGGTAGTATCTATTCCTTTGTCCACATGCTCCATGCAACGGCTAAGTAAGGAGGCTATGTCACCTTTTTCCACTTCTCGTCCTTCAACAACTCTTAGGTAAGTCCACAAAATCTTTGTGTTGAGCTCTTCCACTTCCGAAGTTGCATTCCTTGACGCCAGAATGAGAAACCACTCAGCCAAATTAAAGTCCAGCACGCTGATATAGTGCTGTGCCAGTGTCATGTAGCCGCTGTGCCTGTATGTGGAGGACAGTAGGGCTCTGGTAGTTTCTTCAAGTTCTCTGATGTATTTCTGGAGCGCTCCTCTGGACATGAATTCTTGCAGGCCGGTAAATAGCGTTTGCCAAAAGGCTTGTTGCCCTACGCTGGATAAGTTGGGGATCAAATTCTCCAAGCTTTCCTTGCTTTCTAAAATGGTCTTTGACCCTTGTAGCACAGTTTTTATGGCAACCTCGTTGATGACCGGTCTTGCCAAAACCTCCAATCGCGGTGTTCCTTGAAGCACCTTAATAGATTCCTGATAGATCTTAACAGCATCTTCATATTTCAAGGAGTACTCCAAGGAAACGCCTACTGCATTAAGAAAGGCACCCCAGTGCAGTATGGGGGCTTTTGCGTGGCTCGAGGCCAGTCGCACGTAGTAGTCGTACATTTTTCGAGATTCGTTCATTGTGTTTATGATGTAAGGAGCTAAATCGGACAACATGCCAGGCAAGTAAAATGGACTGACATTTTCCATGTGGTTTAAGAGAAAGTCTCCAAGCTTGCGGGCTTCTTCGTCCATACCCAAAAGTACATATAGCCGCACCTTGTACGCCTGATCAAACAGCGTTGGAGACTTAATCTGCTCAAGTATGGAAAGAGCTTCCTTGTATTTTCCTTGTGAGTAATAAATGTTTGCCAGTTTACGTTTTGCACCGTTCAATTCTGGAAATAGCTCCAGTGCTTTCTGCAGAAGGAAAGCCGCTTGAGGGTAGCTGTATTCCTTTCTTGATGCCATGAGAAGTGCAAAAGCCTCACTACGCTTTTCTTCTCCATTAGCAAATAGATGTGCAATGCGTATCCAGTATGTGGGAATGTTCAGTTTGCTTAATTCCTTTGCCCACCAAACATGGACATGATTGTTGTCAAGCCCACTCATCCGCCAAACCGTATCTTTTATTTCAGGCGAAAGAAAGCGGTATTGCGGCTTTTCTTCAATGATGAGCGGAGAATTTAGTAAAGAATACTCACTCTCAAGAATGTTTTCTTCCACCATTTTTTTACTTAATGGACTGAACCAAAGGTCACCTGCACATAGATGAGCTAAGGCGCTAAACAGCTTTGGGCTTTTCTCCTTTTCCCTGGTCACAATTTGCTGTAAGCTATCAGCGTTCTGTTCTTTGAGAAGCCGTGCATTGAACAGATTTCCCCTAGACATCTCAACAAGCCTGTGTGCATCTGAGAAATTCAAATCGTTCCATAGCTCCATGAACTGCTGCAGAGCATCTTCATGTTCACGCTCTGGGTCACGCATAGGAACCACAGGATAGCCCAGCTCTTTAAAAACATCTACGGAGGTAGATGTGGCAACAACTGTTATACCTTCCTTTGGTAGTTCTCGTAGGAGATATTTTACTGAGTCGTCCAGCTCGGTAGGATCCAGTTGGTCTAAAAGCAGCGCCTTTATGCGGAATTCCTCTAAAAGTGTGAGTGTGCTAAGCAGTATGTCTCTGTTTATGGCTTGAGTGTCCACCAAATAACTTGGTTTTACTGTTAATGAAACTGGTACCTCATCTGCGTTTATGTATCTTAAGAACGTTGACCACGACTTTTCATCTAAGTGGGTCGCTTGTTCCCAGTTTGAAGAAAGTATGTTCCAATAAAGCTCTCCAAGCGGCATTCGAAACGAGTGTATGTGAATGTAGAAACTGTGTTCTAACTTCTGTCGCAAAGTCTTTAACAGAAACGTTTTTCCACTGCCATGTTGGCCCCATATGCCCAAGCGGTTTCTTATGATGCTTCCTAAAACCTGACTAAGTTTTTCATCGTACCACACCTAAAAAGTCCTCACAATTCTGTTGTCATTATCTGCGAATTCATCGCGTGACTAAAAATATTTTATTTTTAGCACATAGTGGTCAGCAATGTAAAGACCACACATGGGTGACCTCCTCCCACTCCTAAAGGGGTGAGCTTCCTCTTTCACCGAGGAAAGCTTACGCGGATGTAGGGATTGCTCCCCAGTATCCGCGCAGCGGCATCCCTCTCCGGAGGCTTGAGTTCGG
>DMVM01000112.1 GCA_003476705.1 Coprothermobacter sp. | reverse complement strand
TGGTCAAAGACGATGCTTACGGTCACGACGCTGCCGTGGTTGTTCCGGAGCTTTTGAGGAATGGTATAACAAAGTTTGCAGTTGTTTATGCAGAAGATGCACTCATGTTGTCTGAGTTTGGAGCAGAATGGATATTAGTGTTGGATGATCCACCTGTCTCGGGCATGTGCTCTGAATATGAGAGAAGAGGTATTAGATTCTGCATAACAGATTCAAAATGGCTTAGCAACGGATTACTGGAATTGCCTATTAAGTTTCATCTTTTTGTGGACGTTGGGATGCACCGTGAAGGTGTACCGTGGTATGAGACAAATACGATAAAGGAAATATGTAAGGTGGTGGGCAATAGGCTGGAAGGCATTTGTTCGCACCTATCAAACGGACTGTCCGATTCACAGGTGCTGGCTACCCAAGAAGAGAGGTTTAGAGAGGTTTTAAGTATTGTTCCGGAAGGATTAATGGTCCATTTATCCAATTCTGCATCACTGTATAACGGTAGGTTCCCTTATGCTACTCATTTCAGACCTGGCATATCCCTTTACGGCTATGGTCATCCTGGTTTAAAACCTGTGCTATCTCTAAAGGCTCGTGTCATTCACGAGCATGTATTAGAACCTGGGGAAGGGCTCTCATACGGTTGGACTTGGAGAGCAACTGAGCCCACTCACGTTGTCACTGTTCCTGTGGGCTACGGCGACGGATATAACAGAAAACTGAGCAATAAGGCAATTGCCGGTTCGAAAGCTGGCAGCCTTCAGCAGATAGGGACAGTGACCATGGATTTTACAATGTTTAAAGCTCCGAAGAATGTTGCAGTAGGTGATGAGATTGTCCTCATGGGGGAGTGGGAAGAAGGACATTTTTGGGCCGATGAGATGGCCCAGGTTATTGGGAGTATTCCCTATGAGGTTTTGACAAGCATTAATCCAAGAGTACCCAGAGTACTTGTATGAAGGTTGCCACTTTTAATGTAAATGGTATAAGAGCGCGTCTAAATTCTGTCTCGGAGCTTATGCAGATGGAAGCTCCTGATGTATTGTGTTTGCAGGAGATAAAGTGCGAAAACGACCTTTTCCCGTACGATTTTTTCAAGGATTATCAGTGCTATGTTAATGGACAAAAGGCCTATAACGGAGTATCTATTTGTGCTCGCAAGGAAGGCGTCCCTGTGGCCATTCTAGAAGAGGTAGAAAGCCGAATGTTGGGTCTAGTTTTAGGCGATATCTTATTAGTGAACGTTTACGCGCCTCATGGTGACCTTCGTGGTTCCCCAAGGTTTTTTCAAAAAATCCAGTGGTACAAAGCTTTCTCCAAGCGCATGGAGGAGCTTTTACACAGGTATCCGAAGGTCCTAATTGTAGGGGACTTTAATATTGCTCTGGAGGACAATGATGTATGGGATCCCATTCTCTTGGCAGATACGGTAGGAACATTTCCTGAAGAAAGGGAAGCCTTAAAAGCTCTTTTGTCAGTGGGCTTTGTTGATGTCTTTAGGGCGCTTTATCCAGAAAAAGTACAATTTACGTGGTGGGATTACAGGCAAGGTAGGATATGGAAAAACCAAGGTATGCGTATCGACTATGTGTTTTCTAGTGAAACACTTATGCCCTCAATTGAAGATGTCTACGTGGTGGAAGAGATGAGGAAGAGACGTAACCCTAAGCCTTCAGATCATGCTCCAGTCGTATGCGTTGTGAAATAGTATAACAATGTCGGCAATGTTCTTGCTCTAGGAAAAAAGCAGAACAATTCTTATTGGATCCTTCAGAAATAATCATGTGCGTTTTCCGGGTACCACAGTATAGAATGGCTAATCTACGTGTTTAGACTTTTCACGACCCGCGCCTTTGTGTTTTGCATAAAAAAGGCTTGCCATCAGAGCTGTTAAAGGTATCGTTANNAAGCCGAAAGTGCTCTAACCACATCTCCCACAAAAAACTCCCCCGTAATGTACTTAAAAGCGGTATTTTCTCCAGAACTGTATAAATACACTAGGAGTCCTAACTCAGAACCGGCATATGCGAAGATAAGCGTGTTGACCATCGTACCGATCATGTCTCGTCCGATACGGGTCAAGCTGGAGAAAAGTGCCAAGAATTTTATATTAGGATTTTGCAGTTTAATTTCTCTAGCAGCGGAAACAATGGAAACTGCTACATCCATGACTGCGCCGAGTGCTGCTATCATGATGGCACTAAAAAATAGAGTTAAAGCGTCAACATTTTTCAATGCAGAAAACTGAAAGAAAGAGAAGATCTCGGATGTAATACCGTGAATGGAAGTCATCTTTACTGCCACAAGCCCAAACACATAAGCACTTACTACGCCTAAGACTGTACCAGCGCTGGAGAGTATGATTTTATCCAAGCTGTCCATAACCAAGGTTATAGTCGCCACTGTACCCACAATGACTGTTAGGATTCCAACTACTAATGGATTTCCGCCGTGAGCAATCATTGGAATAGACATTTTCCACATAAACAACCCGGTTAGGAACAACCCTAGCAAAGCATCCAAGCCTTTAAGATGTGCAATTAGCAGTACTATCAAGGAAAAGATCAATACGGTTGAGATTGTTCCAGAAAATCTGTCTAAGTCTTGAACATATGCATCAGTTACCTTCCCGTTGTCCATGATTACGTAAACAAATACCTTATCTCCTGGTGAGACTAAGAATGATCCATACATGGAGCTTTCGTAAATGTTCTGCGCATATATAACTTGGCCCTTTAAAGGTCCCTCGGAGATTTTCACGGAAACAAGTTGCACTGTACTGGATTCCTGTGGCAGTACTTGTAAAACCGCTTCCACAGAGCCCCTGTAGAAAGCTTCTTGTTGCTCATCTGTGGTGAGGGATCCTGATATACTAAAAGACGGCGCTTGCCAAAGAAGTACAATTAAAACTATGGCAATTACCCGCTTTATCCAGGGCATTAATCTGCTCATACGTGAGCTATTATAACCCTGTAGGCACTGGCTAATGTTATCATTAATAAAGTAATTGCTGCTTAGTTGTCATGCAAAGTTAAGGAGGTAAAAAGTGCAACCTTGCAAACATTTCGTAATTTTCCTGGATCTAGAGAATCTGGCTAAAAGTTTGGAGAAATATGATAAGACCCCCCAAGAGCTTCTACAAAAGATCCTAGATACTTTTGTTGGTATGGGTAAGATTGATGTGGCAAGGGTTTATACAGGTTGGGGTGTTTTTGCGTCACTCATACCATTTGCCGTGGATATGGGGTATGAAGTAGTATTTGTCTACGCTCACAGGAGCGGTAACGTTGTAAAAAACATGGCAGACATGCAGATAACAGTGGATGCTCTAAAGTTAGGGTATGAGAGGGACAGTATTGATGCCTTTGTGTTTGTGTCTGCAGATCGTGACTTCATACCGGTTATTAAGGCTCTTCAGGGGCTGGGTAAGGAAGTAATAGTCATAGGAGATGAACAAATAACGTCAGAAGCGTTAAAGAACACAGCCGACGCTTTTGTGTCACTTAACGAACTTGCTGGCGGATTAAAGAGTTTAAGCAAGAACAGGGCAGGAAAAGACTTTGAGAAGTTCTTTAAGACCATTGGCGGCATCATCAAGTTTGTTGATTTTATGAACTACGAACTTTCTCCCTCCACTCTAAAGGAACTGCTTACCATGGTTATGCCTGATTTTACTGAACATGATTGGGGTTATCCTAATTTCAAGGCACTGGTTAAGGACTTAGAGAAAAGAGGACTGGTGGAAATTGTTGATTCCAATAAGATGAAAATGGTACCCACGGCACATATTAAAGAATATGAATTCGTTGTTTCTGAATTAGATATTCAGCGTGTAAAAGAGAGAATAAGCTCGGAGACTAGCTTTTCAAAGTTAGTGGAGGAACTTAGAAACATAGAAAAACAAGGAATACGAGGAGGTAAAGATTACTGGGAAGCTTTGATAAGACTTGGAAACGACCTTGGTTGGTGGGAAGTCAAACTAGGAGGTGCGCAAGTTGAAAAGTCGGAGTAGTAGGAAAAGAAATTCAGGCTTACTTTACATTGTCATTGCTGTCATAGTTGTCTTGGTAATTGTTTTGACTACACAGTTTTTCTCTGGGCAGAAGACTCCTCAGAAGGCAGCCAGAAAATTCGTCGAGGCTTGGGCAAACTATGATCTTTCAGGTATGACGTCAGTTAGCACAAAGGAAATGAGCGAAGGTATGGTGAATGCTTATTTTCGATCATTCTTGAACTCTTTAGAAAGTATGAGACAGGTTACTGCTTATGCTGAAGGAATACCTGTTGCCTCTGTGGAGTATCCGCTTAGGTGGGAGACTTGGAAGCTTAATTACAGTGTGGTGGATGATGGGGTAGTGGAGGTAAAAGGAACCGTCAACTACATATACAAGGCGTATGAGGAGACCACCACTGTTTCAAGGAACATACACTGGATCGTAAGTACCAGCAAAGAAGGCTCGGATTATTTAGTTAGTGGTGTGAAGATCATTGCAGATAATCCCATGGAGGCAGTTTGGACCTTCATGGATGCTCTCATGTCAAGGAACATGTTTTATGTGAAAAAAACTGTAGCAGACGAGCCTGATGAAGGATTGGCGAACTTTTTAGCCAGTATGGGTCTAGAGTTTAGCAGAGGTTATGCTACAAAAGGGCTTTTTCTCCTTCCAGCCTTGTATGATGCAGACGGGGCAGGCAAGGTTCACGTAAGTTACACCAGAGTTGGTATAGGTGGGACATCATCTCTCACTAGTGACGTTGCCATAGTAGATGCCACGTTTGATACTGTACGTGAAGGTGACGGGTACGTGGTTAGGGATGTGCAGTTTAAAGAAATAGGAGAATGAGGTTTAAATGTTAGAATGTAATGTTGTGTGTTTTTCGAAGTTTTACTTCGTTCGAGTTAGAACAAAAATTCTATGCATAGTTTGAGGAGGTAATGAAAGGTGGAACCCCGTGAAGAGAATTTCAATCAAGAATTCGACGTAGAAATGGCTGAAAGAGGGGATCTCGTAGAAGGTACAGTTTTGCGCGCTGACGTAGATGGGTTGTGGTTGGATATTGCTAGTAAGTATGATGCTTTTCTCCCAATGGATGAATGTACTAGTGAGTTAGCACGTCAGGTACAGGAAGGAAACGTGCCAACCAGCGTGGAGGTTGTTGTTACAAGAACAAATGACGATAAGGGATATATCTCAGTTTCTCAGAAGAGAGCTGCCTACAGAAAACTTTGGAAAGAAGTAGAAGAATGGGAAAAGAGCGGAGAGCCTAGAAAGGTAAAAGCTGTGAGCGCTGACGATAAAGGTGTATTTGTGGACCTCGGCGCTGGAATTCTTGGCTACGTACCTGCATCGCAATTGGAAATAAGGTTTGTACGCGACACGAAGAAGTATGTGGGGCGCTCATTGCGAGTAAAAATACTTCGTGTTAACCGCAAGCGAAATCAGATCATACTTACACAGCGACAAGTGCTTGAAGAAGAACAAAAGGAACGAGCAGAGAAAGCTTGGTTAAGGCTTAAGGACAGTGACATCGTACGTGGTCATGTCAGTCGGATTACTGACGAGGGCGTTTTTGTGGATCTGGGTGACGGAATTGAGGGGTTCGTACCCAAAGACGAACTTGACTGGAGACCCATCAAGAATATTGCCAAGGTTTTTAGACGTGGTGATGTGGTCCGGGCAAAGGTTCTTTCTGTGGATGATGAAAAGAAAGAAATGGTGCTCAGCATTAGGCTTGCAACACCTAACCCATGGCAACTCTTCGCTGAGAAGCACAATGTGGGAGACGTAGTTAGTGGGCGCGTACTGCGGTACCTCCGAGGAGGGCTTTTACTGTTGGTGGATCGTGTTACCGGACTAGTGCCTGCCCAGGAAGTATCGTGGAAGCGGGGAGCAAAGGTGGAAGACCTGTATAAAATCGGTGATCATGTAAAGGCGGAAATCTTGAGATTTGACCCTGAAGCTCAGGACCTCATTTTGAGTGTCAAAGAAGCTCTTGGAGATCCGTGGGAAAACGTGGAAAGGGATTTCCCAGTTGGGTCAAAAGCAGAGGGAACTGTAGTAAATATAACGGATTTTGGCGTTTTTGTGGAATTAGCACCTGGAGTAGAGGGTTTAGTTCCGCGAAGGTATGTTAGCTGGAAGCGTTTTAAAGACATAAACGAGGTTGTAAACATAGGTGATCAGGTGGAAGTAGTGGTTCTGGGTATCAACATAGTTGACAGAAAGATTACGTTATCAATGCGCGACACAAAGCCAGACCCTTGGGAAGAAGTGGTGAAAAACATACAGCCAGGACAGCTTGTGCGAGGTAAGGTTGTTACCATAATTCCTCAAGGGGTGTTTGTGGAAATTGCTGATGGCGTTGAGGGCTTCATACACATCTCGCAGCTCTCCATTAAGAGAGTTGACGATCCGCGGGATGCCGTGTCTGAGGGTAATGAAATCGTTGCAAAAGTAATTGGTATTGATGAAGAGAGACGTCGCATTTCATTGTCTGTAAAAGCCATTCACGTGGATAAGGAAAGGGAAGAACTGCAAGATTTTCTGTCTCAACAGGGTGAAGACAAATTCACGCTTTCTGATGTGCTGGGCAATCTATTAGGCCGGGAGGTTTCTTTCTGAAAAGCCAATCGGTAAGCCAGATGTTGGAAAACGTTGGGGCTTCTGTTGACTGGAAAAAGGTTGATCAAATATACGAGAAATACAATTTACCAGAAAACGTACGGCGTCACATCGAAGCTGTTACTTTAGGTGTTGGTCAGGTTGTAGAAAAACTGCAGAAGCGGAATGTAACAGTTGACGTTAATTCACTTGTTCTGGGAGCCCTTCTGCATGACATCGGTCGCAGTGTGACTCATGATATCTCTCATGGGGTTGTTGGGTCGGCCATTGCCAGAGAAGAAGGGTTCTCAGAAAACGTTTGCTTGTTGATTGAGCGTCATGTGGGTGCGGGTCTTACCCTGGAGGAAGCTCGTAGTTTCAGACTGCCAGAGAGGTCTTACGTTCCAGAAACGCTTGAAGAAAAGATACTAGCTGCAGTGGACAATTTGGCCTCAGGAGATGAACTCATAACTAAGGATGAGTTTATAAAGGACGTTAAACTTAAGTTTGATAATGGAGAGGTGGCGCGTCGGTTTTTTGCTCTTTATGAAGAAGTAAGTAATCTGCTAGGTGAGGATCTATCGGTTGTGGTACGTGGAGAGAGTTCGCTCGATTAAGTTTTATAACTTTCGTAACTTACTCAACCAAGAAATAGAAATTCCTGATGGTTTAACAGTTCTGATGGGGGAGAACATGCAGGGAAAGACATCGCTACTGGAATCCCTGTTTATAGTCTCTACTGGAAGATCTTTCAGGACAAGAAACATTGGTGACATAGTGAGATGGGGTGAGAACCAAGCCCGAATTGAGCTTTCGGTAGATGGGGCAAATGTGGTTTTTAGTGTCTCTTTGGAGCCCAAGACTAGGAGTCTTCTCCTCAACGGCGAACGCATCTCTAGTTTCGAAAGTCCTTTAGCGGGAAAGGTTCTTTACTACAGTGATGAGTATTTAGATTTGGTATCCACTCCTTCAGGAACAAGGCGTCTTTTTGATCGACTACTTGAACTTAGTGACCGAGAGAATCTGCGGTTGGCTACGCAGTACAGAAAACTAGTTGCTGAGAGGAACTCCATGCTGACATCAGGTTTCTACAATGAGCCGCTTAATGAAGTACTTTCTGATCGTATTGACACAATTTCTCAGAAATGGAGAGAAAAGCGACAAGCGTTTTTACAGCTGGTCCAAGCATCTTTGAATTTACGCTTTCCTCAAGTATTTGGTAGTAGTTACACATTTAAGTTCTCCGTGGAGACTTCTGACATCAAAGACCTTTCTTTGGAGATGCTGAAGAAGACAACGTTGTTCGGTTTTCAGCGTGACAAAATTTTGCTGAATGTTAATAACAGAGAAGTAAATACTGTCGCATCAAGAGGTTTCTTGAAGATTCTGCTTACCTTTGTTTTTGTAAGAACGGCAGAACTCATTTATGAAAAGCAGGGTTACGTTCTTCTTCTTATGGATGACTTCAATGCGAACATTGATGAACTTCACTGGAAAAAAGTCCTTGAACTTCTGCCTGAAAGGCATATCATTGCTGCTACTACCAAAACCTGGGAAAAGGCTGATTTTGGCAGACCATATAGCGTATTAGCCTGCGAGCAAGGTAGAGTTTTTCCTATCTAAGTGGGAAAGCAAACAGAAACTTGTCAGCGATTTAACAATTCTCAAACTACTGTGTGCTATAATCCTTTAGCTTGATTTATCGCTGAGGAGGTGTTAGCACTATGTCGCTACAAATGTGGTCGCTCTTGGTTCTCTTGACAATTCTCATTTTGATCCTTTGGGTAGTTCTGCCGGTTACGGTGAGTGTGGATCCCGTAGCGGCTGAAACAATTATCATGAGTAAGCCAGCAAACTATTGTGAAATAAGTCTGAACGCCGGAGCATGGACTGGAGAACCTTCTCGAAGTGCTCCTTTCCTAGTAGAAAAGATGGCAATCCAAGCTGGAGCTAGTGCAACTGTAGCTTTAGCACTGGGAAATGCATACAGGAACTGTAACCCGAACGAGTTGCCAGCTGAAGTGTTTATCGGTGTGATAAAGACAGAAAGCAATTTCAATCCCAAAGATGTTTCATATGCAGGAGCAAAGGGGATCATGCAGCTATTGCCAAGTACATTTAGAATTTATCTAAAGGCATACCCTTCCCTTTTTAGTAAGGGAGACATTTTTGACCCTTATGAAAATGCGTGTGCTGGTTTACTCTACCTGAATGACAACTACGAAGCATGGGTTGGGCATGTAAAGGACAGATCCAAAGCCATTGATCTAGCAGTTGCCTCTTACCTTACTGGTGTTACCAAGCTGAAGAATTCTGGTTACAGCGGTAGAATTTATGATGGGAACAACTATGTGAGCAACTACCTGAATAAGGTTAAAACTTACGCAAGGAGTGCCATGCAAGCAACAGCAAGATGATGTTGAGAGAATCCATTGAGCAAGCACCGCACAGTCCGGGTGTTTACCTATTCTATGGGAATTCTGGACAGGTTGTTTATGTAGGTAAAGCTAGTGACTTGCACAATCGCCTGGCTGACTACGCTCGTAGCCAGCCAGGCCAGAAAGAACACCTTATAATCAGCAATGCTTCTAAGGTGAGTTGGATCATAGTTGCCAACGAAAGGCAATCTCTTGAACTGGAAGAAACACTTATAAAAAAATATGCTCCACCTTATAACGTTCTTCTCAAGGATGGTAAGGGCTATAGCTATTTACGCATTGACTTGAGCCAGGAATATCCTGCTGTAGAGATTGTACGCATAAAGCAGAGAAAACCAAAACCCAGACAATTACTCTTTGGCCCGTTTGTTCCACTCCGAGTACCTGACATGCCTGGCAAAGTAAGGGGTGACTTAAAGAACTTAATACAGATAGCTGAAGAGGTTTTTGGTATTAGGTCCTGTAAGGGTCCGCTTAAGCGACGGACGCGTCCATGTGTCTATTACGAGATTGGTAGGTGCTCCGGCCCATGCATAGGCAAGATAAGTCCTGAGGAGTACAGAGGTCGCGTTCAGTTGTTCATCAAGTTTCTAAAAGGGGATACAAAAGAGGTTGAGAATCGCCTAACAAAAATGATGAAGGAAGAAGCTGAGAGTTTGAACTTTGAGAGAGCCGCCGATCTTCGCGATCTTCTTTATACGGTAAAAAGAATCGGTATGCAGAGAGAAGCTAACGTTGATGGTAGCGCTGACCTTATAGCCTTTGCATCGAAAGAAGACCAGGCCTCTGGTTTTGTGGTCTCTGTTCGAGATGGCATGATAACCAATGTGTTTGGCCTGAAGTATTCTTCAGGAGCTACTATTGAGCCATCGGAAATCATGGAGAGCTTCTTTAGAGACTATGTAAGACTCTATCACGAGCAAGGCGTACTTGCCTACGTGAATGGCGCTGTAGCTGAAACGCTAAAACCATTAGGATTGTTGCATGGTGTTCGGCTGGAAGCTGTTCCAGATCACTGGAAGGCTTTGCTAAGGGTTGCTGAAGAGAATGCTGAGAGCATCTTAGAAAGAGATGAAGGGACTGAGAGGGTTAAACGTGGACTACTCAGAATAAAGGAAGTGTTACGCTTAGAGCATATCCCTACGCGTATTGAGGGATTCGATATGGCCCAACTCTTTGGTTCTGAACGCGTCGGTGGAAAAGTGGCTTACGTTAATGGTCAATTCTATACACCATGGTACAGGCACTACCGCATAAAAGGTTCTTACAAAGATGATTTTTCCTTCATGTACGAGGTGTTAATTAGGCGTTTGCAGGACGAAAAAACGGGACTGCCTGACCTCATGCTTATTGATGGAGGTAGGCAACATCTCGCGGTTGTTGAGAAAGCCATGGAACAGCTTGGCGTTAGTGTACCTGCAGTTGCCATGGCTAAACCTGATGATAGATTATTTGTGACTTGGAAAGAAGATCCAATATATTTGCCGCCCGAGGATGTCGGGAAACAAATTCTTCAAACTATAAGAAATGAGGCTCACCGATGGGTTAATTCATATCATAGGAAGTTACGTGAAGATTTTGGCGACATTCTGCTCGGTGTCCCTGGCATAGGTAAAGCTAGACGGCGCAAACTCATAGACACTTTCGGTGGTATGGTAGGTCTGCAAGCTGCTAGCATTGAAGAGCTTATGGTAAAAGGCGGTTTACCGGCTAAGGTTGCACAGGAGCTGTACAGAGCACTACACCCCGAAGATGTGGGGTAAAATTTAACCCATGAAGAAGTTGTTGGCGTCTGTTCTGATGTTTTTAATGTTAGTAGCGAGCACAGTTCAAGGGCAAGCCCCTGTGGAACAAAGATGGTTTAACTTTCTTCCTTCTGATTATGTGTACTCAGCTTTCTCCACAGGAGATAAACTCGGTTATGTAACCACCGATTTTGTTGGCGTGTTGCCGACAGGAGCTACTGTACAGCTTTCTTCGGATATGGTTTCTTTTTCTTTCACAGCATCTAGTTTGTTTGTCCAAGATGTGTCTGGAAATGTTAAGTATTTTGCAGATGGTCAATGGACGAATGTAGGTATCTACAGCGGTATGGCTTCCTACGAGGAAAGCCTTTGGCTATGGAAGGGCAATACTGTTAGCCTAATAACTCAAAATCCTAAAGATATGAGAGTTTTTGCTTCATTACCTAACGAGGTTACATATGTTAGTGGTTTGCCTTCTAATGCGCTTGTTTCTACTAATTTTGGTGTTTTCAAGTGTACTGGGAATTCCTGTGAGCAGATTGACATGCGCTCATGTGATAAGGCTTGGGAACTGAAGAATGGTGATGTCGCCTGTTTAAAAGGAAACGTGCTAAGTTCAGGACAGCAGTTTTTCGACAACCTATCAGGTGTATCTTTTTCCCAGGGTACACTGTATTTCCTCCAAGGAAACAAGCTGTATGCGTTAGAGTCTTCTCCTACGCAAATATCTAAAGTTGCCGCTAATTCCTTGCTCAGCGGCGATTTCTTGATTACTCCATCCGGTACATTTCAACTAAAAGGGCAGACTCTACAAAAGGTTTCTAGTAAGGTCAGATTACCACTTTTGGGTAGCATAAGTCCTGGTCCTACGTTCATTTCGGATAATTATCGGTTGGTGTTCAATGATAAGGGTTGGGCTGAGGAAATTGAAGATGCTAATGGTTCAAAAGTGAATGGACTCTTGA
>DMVM01000102.1 GCA_003476705.1 Coprothermobacter sp. | reverse complement strand
TATGGGAGTTCCTGGAATCGAAAGACTATAGATTCCTGTTTATAGCTGCACTTGGAGCTCTTTGGTTAGTACCTTTTTTTAGGACCACATATTGGATAGGTGTGATACTTCTTTGTGCTTCCTATTTATCACTTTTTGTGCTTTCTAAGAAAAGCATACCTTTGACATTTTGGGTCGGTCTCGTGCTATTGGTTGGTTCTACTGCCTTTAGGACTTATCTAGCTGTGGGCGAACCTGAGAAGCCAAGTTTTTGGTGGCTTTTGCCAGAGAAAATGGCTCAAAGAGGAAGTGACTTTGCCAACAACACAGATCTTACAAGAAACTTGGCTATGTTACTTGACGTAGGAGCTATTACCTTAATGGTGTTCAGTTCTAAATATCTCTCGTCAGTCCTTTCTAGACTATTCTCGGTGTCAGTCATGTACATGTTTATGTTCTTTCTGTGGTATCCCACGTTTGAGGTGCGTTTAACACCTTCCTATCTTGATAGAGTACTTTGGGTAATCGGACTCATACCGGCGGTAGCATACTTGCTAAGTGTATTGGGCAAATCAGAACCAGTGGAGTCTGATTTTTATTTCTTTTTTCTTGTGGTGTATTCCTTGCTTTTTGCACCACCTCGAGGCGGTAGTTTCGAATTTGCTCTACTAGCATTGGTTTCATTCCCCTGGGCTTTGTTGGGTAATATGGCCATTCCCGTTGTACAAACGGTGGTCTCAAGTGGTCTTCCTCCTTCGGCAGGTTTCCTTTTTAAAACTACTGGGTTGGCTTCCATGTTCATAACGGCATCTACTGTGACCATAGTGCGGGTCTACATGCTTTTCTTGTTAGTAGGGTTATGTTACCAGGTCGCATTGCAGAGTAGTAGAAAGGGTGTTCTATCCATAATTGTTAGTGCCATTTTGCTGTTTGGTGGAATTCTAACTGGTTTTGCATCAAAACTTGCTGTTAATCTCTACGGGGGTAGTGGAGCTTTATTTACCATTGAGAACGTTTTTAATGCAACAAATACTTGGGCAAATGTTAAGCTGGACATCATTAACATGCTTATACCATTTGTAATTGCTATCTTAGCCAGCTACGTATTCTTCGGTGAAGGGAGTTAGCTTGTATGTGGAAGATGTTACTTGTATGGCTTTTGTTTGCGTTAGGGGTATTGGTGGTTCATTTCTTTTCCATGAGATTCATCTTACAGCAGAGGCGAGAAGATGGAAAACTTGTTGGTCGTAGTGACTTTGTTTTTCGAGACAACAGATTCGTTGTAGGTGTTGCTTTTCTGTGGTTAATGCTCTCAAGCATGGCATTTGAAGGGACCTTTGTTTGGGTACTACCCATAAACGTTGTACTCATTGCCCTTGTTGTTTCCATGAGTTTCGGCTTGCTTCTTAAGGACATACATCATGCCTGGTCACGAATATGGACAGTGCTCATATTGGCTTTGTGGGTACTGGGCTACTTGACCGTGTTTGTTACGCTTGACACATTGGACTTCACCCAGCTTGCAGTGCTTTCGGAAAAGGGCTCACTGCTTTACAACGTTTTGCCCATACCCATGATTTTCATGATATTCGCCGTACTTCTTCCTTTTGGCTCCGGTGCTGATTCGCTGTTATGGAGGTCGTTTTTAGTAACATTTTCGTCGCTCCTGTGGGTACACACATTCTTCTTTTCACTTCCTTTTGGTATTGCACTGGTCATTACCTTGGTAGTTTCTTTGATCGGTTCTTTTGTGGGGCATATGCTGCAGAAATTATTGGAAAGTTAGAAAAAGAATAAAGCGCATTGTTGGGGTGCTAAAATAATTTATTATTCCTCCATAGGAGGTGATTACTTTGGCTAAGAGGGGACTGCCTGAAGGGGCTTACAAACTCGAAGAAGGTCAAACGTATGTGCCTTATGTTCCCCCTGAAAAAGTCATGCCTGAATTTACTGTGTTATCCGTAGTGCTTGGAGTTTTGCTCGCAGTTGTTTTTGGAGCTGCTAATGCGTACCTGGGACTTAGGGTAGGGATGACCATTTCCGCTTCGATACCAGCTGCAGTGATTTCCATGGGTATCGTCAGAGGACTTCTCCGCCGAAAATCCATACTGGAAAACAACATGGTTCAAACAATTGCTTCTGCTGGAGAATCTCTTGCTGCAGGCGCCATCTTCACTTTGCCAGCTCTCTTCATGTGGGGGCAAAACCCTAATCCTTGGGTAATGGGATTGATCACATTTGTAGGTGGTACACTAGGCGTTTTGTTTATGGTACCTATTAGGAGGTATCTTATCGTAGGTCAGCATGGTGTACTGCCGTATCCAGAAGGAATTGCTTGCGCTGAAGTGCTGGTTGCTGGTGAAGAAGCTGGAACAGGTGCTTACTATCTTACTGTGGCTGGTTTGGTTGGATTCATCTACAAGTACCTCGGTGACGGGATGAAACTGTTCCCTACAGAAATAGAATGGGCTCTACCTGGTGTCAAGAATGCTGCCATTGGCATTGATGTGCTTCCATCATTACTCGGTGTTGGTTTTATTGTAGGCCCGAAAATCTCATCCTACATGTTTGCGGGTGCTATCTTTGGTTGGCTCATGATTATTCCACTGATAACTTTCTTCGGTGAGTCTGTGATAGTGTCGCTATTCCCCGGTACTACACCTCTTGGTGAAATGGACTACTGGGATCTCTGGGCCAACTACCTAAGGTACATTGGCGCTGGCGCAATGCTATTTGGTGGTTTAATTAGTCTGATGAAGGAACTACCAGTCATGTTCAGGTCATTTAGAGAAGCCATGCGAGGTTATAGTGCGCGGGCTGCTGAAAGGTTGAGAACTGATACCGATATAAACACAACGGTTTTGATAGTAGGCATCGTAGCCATGATTGTGCTCATGGTTTTACTGCCACAAATCCCGGTAGGCTGGCTTGGGGCTTTGCTAGTTGCTGTTTTTGGTTTCTTCTTCGTTACTGTTAGCTCACGTCTAGTCGGTATGGTTGGTAGTTCTTCTAATCCTGTCTCTGGAATGACCATTGCCACAGTTTTGCTTGCTGCTATTGTAATGAGGGCGACGGGTTGGTCTGGGATGGCAGGTATGGTAGCAGCGTTAGCAGTTGGTGCGGTGGTATGCACTGCAGCTGCAATAGCTGGCGATATTTCACAGGACCTAAAGACGGGTTATCTGGTTGGGGCTACTCCTTGGCGCCAGCAGGTCGGCGAGCTCATAGGTGTCGTGGCTTCTGCTTCTGTCATCGGGTTCACCCTTATCATCTTGAATGAAGCGTGGGGTTTTGGCACTGCAGAGGTTCCTGCACCGCAGGCTACACTCATGAAGATGATCATAGAGGGTGTTTTTAGCGCTAACTTACCTTGGATTTTGGTGATATTGGGTATGGTTTTTGCGGTCGTCCTAGAAATTTTGCAGATACCCATACTGCCTGTAGCCATTGGACTTTACTTACCTATTCACCTGTCTACGCCAATAATGGTGGGAGGATTAATTAGAGGCATTCTTGAGCGAGTAACCCGCAAGAAACCCGAGGAACAGAAAGAGAAGATCGAAGTTGGTGTACTCTACAGTTCTGGACTAATTGCAGGAGAAGCGATCATGGGATTGATTCTGGCACTGTTTGCTTACTTTGGTATAAAAGTGGCTTTGTTTGAAGAACCGTTGTGGTCTTCTTGGGGAGCATTAGGTATATTTGCTGTGGTTGTTGTAACACTTATCTACTATGCGTTTAGAAAGCCAAGAAATAGTGAACAATAAAAGTTGAATCGAGGGAGTGGAGATACTCCACTCCCTCGACTATCTATAAAAGAGAGGTCAGGAAAATAGTGGCTAAGAGCCAAAATGCTCTGGATATGATTCCCATTAGAAGGCCGCATGTGAAGTGGGACCATGAAGGTAATTTAATAAAGCTTAAAATCTACAGAAATCATTGGTACGACAAGATCCTGCACAGGGTTTTTAAAACGCCCTTAGAAATTACCATTGACTTGGATGAGATAGGTTCGACGGTGTGGCAACTAATCGACGGTGAGACTACTATTCGACAAATAGGGGAAAAACTGCAGGAGCAGATGGGAGAAATGGTTGAGCCAACCTATGCTCGTCTTTCCATGTTCATGCGCTACCTTTACAACGCGGATCTAATCTATTACCGAAAGGTCAAACGGTGAACGTAAATGGGTGAAGTTCTAATAGCCATCATCCTAACAGCTATAGTAGGCATGTTGGTTTTTATTTGGGGAATCAGAAAGGAGCAAACGCTTCCAGAAACCCTTACTCAGCAGCTCATGGCCAAATCAAGGGCGGTTTTGATTGGTAAACTTCGCAAACAAGGGGAAGCCACATTTGAAGAGATGGGAACTTGGCTGGATGGCCTGGTTGTAGGTCCTCTATGGAGCAGTCGACGTTTAAAGGTAAGAGATCCAGAAAAATTTCTTGAGGCTTTGATACCAGTTTTAGTTGAGCAGGGAGATATCGAGGAAATAAGAAGAGAGGGGCGCAGATTTTATCGCTTAAAGAATAGAAAATAGGTTGTTGTGGTATATATTATGCGGTATACGAATGTATAGTATTGACTTGTTTTACCAAAACTGGTTATACTTAACAATGCCTGCCTAACGAGTTAGGCACGGTGAGGCGCAGCGCGGGAGCGATGCGCTATGGAGCAGAACACCGAAAGGTGAAAAACCGGGGACAGGAAGAAGAGGAAGAAGCGGTCGGAAACGACAAAGCGTATCCAA
>DMVM01000100.1 GCA_003476705.1 Coprothermobacter sp. | reverse complement strand
TACTCGATGCAGCTAATGCATCTGCCAAGCCAATTGCTGTAGTGGTTTTCCCCTCTCCAGCAGGAGTGGGATTTATGGATGTAACCAACACCAGTTTTCCTTTTTGCTCGCCCAGTGCGCCTAAATCCACCTTGTAAGCATAACCGCCATAGGGAATGACGTAATCCTCTTTAATGCCCAGCTGTTTCACAACTTCCGACAAATTCATGCGCCGTTCCTCCTATCGTTTATGGACTGGACTTCCATTCTTGAAGACCATATATACTGGATTTATACCGTGAAGGTAACCTAACCAATCCAAACTGGGCACATTAAGAACAACTAAGTCAGCCTTATTGCCTGGAACGATGGCCCCCACGTCATTCAATCCAAGCGCTTTCGCAGCATAAAAGGTAGAAGCGAAGAACAGTTCCTCAATGGGTAAACCAAACTCAATATGAGCCACTGTGAAAGCTTGCCACAAGGAAGGAGAAAAACTGGTTCCCGGGTTAAAGTCCGTGGAAATGGCAAAATACCCCTTGAGTTCTTTGATAACTTCATACGTTCTGCGTATGTTGTAACCAAGGTGCCAAGCCGTAAGAGGTAGAAGCACGGGCACTGTGCGGCGAGCAAAGGCAACCTCTAAATCTTCTTTTTGGGCAAACTCCAAGTGATCCACTGAAACGAACGAGTACTTCTCCAGGAGTTCTCTGCTGTTATCGTGTTCCAGTTCCCACAGGTGAGCTTTTAGCTTAAACCCTAACTTGTGTGCCGCATTGTAAATGATGTCAGCCTCTTCCACACTGTATGCTACTGATGCCACAAACACGTCTACAAACTCTGCCAAGTCTTCATGTTTTACCATGGGCAGCGTCTTAACGATCATTTCCTCAATGTAATCTCCGCGGCTTTTCGCGTCTCTGGGCACAGCGTGAGCGCCCAAATACGTAGGAACCACTTCGACTTCAACACCGTGCTGTTTGTCCGCTTTCGCCTTGTTTATGATACGTAGCAGCCTGATCTCCTGGTCATGGCTCAGTCCATAACCGCTCTTTACTTCCACCACGGTAGTACCCTGATCAAGGAACACCCCAAGCCAGCGTTTCAAATTATTCAGAAGTGCTTCATCAGTGGCATCCCTGGTTGCACTCACTGTGGCATTAATGCCACCCTTCTTCTGCTGGTCATGGTATGTTTCTCCCTGTATGCGAGCATGGAATTCGGATGCTCTGTCCCCCGCAAAAATGGCATGAGTGTGGCACTCCGTAAGTGCTGGTACGACCACAGCGCCCCTAACGTCATACGTTTCCCACTCATAACCATGGGGAGCCTCCGAAGAAGGGACAATGTCCTTAATAACACCTTCTTCAATAACAATGGCTTGGTCGCGTTTATCCAGCATTGGCATATCCTCCATTGGCAGTAGTTCCATGGCGCTGGGGGACACCACGTGGGCACCAAGGATAACAGTCTTTTTAGAACCAATGCCTTTATAAGTCTTATCGTTATTGTTGTTGTTCATCATCTTGACTCTCTGCTAACCTAGAAAGCACTGCCACATCCAGCATCTGGTTTGCGTCCAGCTTAGGTATTTGCAGGTAGTAACCTAAGCTATTCAAAGCAGCACCAAGTGGCATGAGACCTATGAGCTCGCCCTCCACGACCTCAACTCCGAAGCGTCTGGCTTCCATCTTTACCAACTCAGTTATGCGGTACAAAGGTGTTTTTGTGTAATCCAGAAGGTTCATGGAAACTTGTGCCAAACCCTTTTCTTCAATGAACATGCCTTTTGCTTGTATGTTTACCAAACCACCGCTGGACTCCCGTACCGCCTTGGCTATTTTGTCAGCAACCCCTTTATCAGCTGTGTTCAAATACAAGTTAAATGCGATTAGGAAATTTCGTGCTCCTACCGCAGTCGCGCCCGCTGTGGGGTGAATCACAGGCTCTCCAATGTCTGGGTGCCTCTCCGGTTCTTTAATGGCTTCCCTCAGACCCTCGAATTCACCTTTTCTTATGTTGGGAAGCCTCTTCCTCTCAGGCATTCTGGCGCTTTCAGCGTACAAGTACACAGGCACCTTTAGTTCGTCCCACATCCACTGCCCGAACTCCAACGCAAGCTCATTGCATTCCTGCATGGTGGCATTGAAAAGCGGAACAAATGGAACCACATCCAAGGCTCCAATGCGGGGATGTTCACCTTGGTGCTGATTCAAATCAATAAGTTCTACGGCTTTGCGAGCACCATTTTTCATGGCACTGAGTACTTGCTGTGGTTCACCAACCATGGTAACCACCATGCGGTTATGAGAAGGATCCGCTTCCACATCCAACATGATCACGTTTGCTGATTCCTTCATGCTGTTTACAATGGCATCCATGACTTCTTGACGTCTACCTTCGGAGAAGTTCGGAACACACTCAATTAATTTCACTACTTTTCACGCTCCTCGAAGTTTTCCATGGGCATTCTTATGCCTTTTTCTTTAGCCACACGCTTTGCTATGTCATAACCGGCATCAGCATGACGAACCACGCCAATCCCGGGGTCGTTAGTTAGTACTCTTCTTATCTTCTTTTCAGCCAAATCGGTTCCGTCAGCCACCGTAACTTGTCCAGCGTGAATGGAGTAACCAATGCCCACCCCACCGCCATGGTGCACAGACACCCACGTAGCCCCAGACGAAGTGTTGAGCATGGCATTAAGTATGGGCCAATCAGCTATGGCATCTGAGCCATCCAGCATGGCTTCCGTTTCGCGGTATGGACTTGCCACAGAGCCTGTGTCAAGGTGATCTCTACCCATGACGATGGGAGCTTTCACCTTGCCTGTTTTCACCAAGTAGTTGAACATGACACCTGCTTTGTCGCGCTCACCATAGCCCAGCCAGCATATGCGAGCTGGTAGACCCTGCCACTTAACCCTCTTCTGTGCCATATCAATCCACGTTCGCAAATGCTCATCTTCTGGGAACAGCTCAAGCAAAAGCTTATCTGTTTCGTAAATGTCAGTTGGGTCCCCTGAAAGTGCTACCCAACGGAATGGCCCTTTTCCTTCACAGAACAGCGGCCTAACTAGAAGTGGCACATAACCAGGAATTTCAAAAGCATCTTTGTAACCGTTAAGCTCGGCCAACTTTCTAATATTGTTGCCGTATTCAAAAGCCACGGCTCCCCTGCGCTTCATTTCCACCATGGCTTCCACATGCTTAACCACGGATTCGCCTACACGCTTCAAATACTCCTCGGGGTTGGATTTTCGAAGCTCTGCAGCTTCTTCCACGGTGTAGCCAGAAGGTATGTAACCGTTTAAGGGGTCATGAGCAGCTGTTTGGTCCGTAACAATGTCTGGAATAATGTTCCTTTTCACCAGTTCGGGAAACACATCAGCAGCGTTGCCCAGCAGTCCAATGGACACTGCTTCTCCTTTTTCTTTGGCTTCCTGAACCATTTTTAATGCTTCATCCAGCGACTCAGCTTTTTTATCCAGGTAACCATGTTTAATACGGCGGTCAATTGCCCACGGGTTAACTTCAACAGCCAGCATGATTCCACCAGCCATGGTAGCAGCTAGTGGCTGAGCTCCACCCATTTCACCTAAGCCCGCTGTGAGCACCAGCTTACCCTTTAAGCTACCACCGAAATAATGCTGACCAGCTGAGTAGAAGGTTTCGTAAGTGCCTTGCAGGATGCCTTGAGTTCCTATGTAAATCCAAGAGCCCGCAGTCATTTGACCATACATGATCAAGCCTTTGGCTGCCAATTCATCGAAGTGCTCCTGGGTAGCCCAATGGGGAACCAGGTTTGAGTTGGCAATCAAGACCCTGGGTG
>DMVM01000163.1 GCA_003476705.1 Coprothermobacter sp. | reverse complement strand
TTAACAATCCCTGCGAATTCTGTCTTCAACCAGAAGCACGTACTTCTTTGCACATTACTTTGGTTAGACCATAGTGTGAACAACTCACGAACACCATTCAAGAGTTTAACGCCACTTTGGACTTTACGCTGGGCAAAAGGGGCAACAGTCAATTCGATATCTTTCAGCTGATTGCTAAACACCTTTACACTCAGTACATCAGGTGTTTCTTTGTAAATTACCCTATCGTATCCTTCCAAAAGCTGTGACAGAAGTTCGCGCCCTCTGAACAGTGGTAGGTAGATTCGCCTATTCTTGGCAGTTTCTCGCTCAAATAACTTTGAAAAAAAGCTCTTCACTTTTTCTGGAACCAACCTCATGAACTCGCTGACGCCTACAATGCAGGCAGTTGCATCTTTCTCCATAACATCCAAAGTGGCAAGTACCCCTGACAGCATGGGAAATACATCGTCTCCAGAACAGAAATCGGCCAAATTCAATACTATGTCGCAATGGTTTCTTAACCAGTTCAACAAAACATTATATTCCTCAGGAGTATCTACCAAAATAAAGCGAGTCGCAAACCGTGCGTACCTACTATCCAGAGGATTCTCTAAATCGACTGCAAGGAAGTCGAGAAGTTCAGACACGGAGTCGAATTGGCATTCAGTCACTTTAACCGCCTTCTCTCCGCCTCAGGCACTCATATAGTGCAAGGCCAAGCTCAGTATTGTTTTCAACCTCATTTGCGATTAGGCTTTTAAGCTCTTCTCCGTGCATTTGCATGAGCATTTGTTGCACGTTTCGTGCTACAGCCTCCCTGTATCTCCTTTGGAGCCACTCTCTAGCAAACTTCTGTATCGTTGAAACAGAATCAGACCATTCCACTGGTTTCTTCTTCTCCATCCTTCCGTAAATATGGTCCCTTAACTGACTCATGCTGTTCAGGTCATCAAGCACTTCGGCATAGGCAGGCATTATTGTAGCCACGAATTTAGGAAGAAGATAACTCTCATCAGAAAGTTTGCTTAGGTCCGCTGCTCTGTCTTTCAAAATATCCAGAATATCAACTAACTTGCTCTCAGGGAGATTATGTAATGCCCTTATATCCTTAATACAACCTTTAAGTGTATCGTCGTCTAGAGCCCACTGAATGGGCATTTTATGTCTTTCTTCCCAGTTCTCTACTGTCAGCGTTCCAGTTAAAGAGCGCCATTTTTCTTGAATTTCACGAATCAGTCTATTTCTTGCTAAATCTCCAACAGCCTTCCCTATTAGCTCACGAACTTTCTCTTCTCCAAGATCCTTAAGTGTGGTTTTATCTATCATCTTAAGCATCTTCTCAAAAACTTCTTTTTCGCCCCATTCATCAAGTTCTTGGTGTTCCCACGTTGACGCCAACACCTTTATCACCATACAGGGATTATCCAAGTAAGTCCTTAAATCAGACGCATTCTGAATCACCAACTCAATGTCTGATTCAGTTATTTTGAGAGCATCACCCTTATTCAATCTCTCTGGTAATCGCAATACTTCTTGCAAAACCCCAAAAGCCTTAGACAGTTCCTTTGCGCCCTGAGAATCACATGCTATTTGGTAAACTTCGAATGACAACCTGTTTGGGAATCTGCTTTCAAAAGTACTATCCATTTCAGCTAAATCGTTAATTCGTGAAACGCACACAGCACTTAAGGCCTCCATGCTCAAAAGAGCAGTTTTCAATAACGGAAGCCTGTTGAGAACCTCTTCCTGGTTCCACCGAGACGCATCCTCCTTGAGTAAATATCCCAAGACATCTCTTACGCCATTTGGATCGAAATTCAGCTTCTGCATGTGTGAAGCGATGTTTTCATCTTCCATAGTTAGAAATTGGGCAAAGCAGCGGCTCATGCGATCCTTCGTAAAGTTCTTAGCCAAATATTGTCCGGTCATTCCTCCAAGAAGTTCAGTTATGACCTTGAGTTGATCATCATTTGGAACTTCATCAGAAAAGATAAATGCTTGCAAGTTTGAAATCAAAGAGCAGAACGTGCCGCTCCCGTAACCAACCAATTCTGGATCGAACTCGAGAATCCATAAAGGATAGTGCATCTCGCTAATCTTCACTTTCAAGCTCTTTCGTACTTCCTCTGGAGTTGTGCTTTCTGCTTCAGTAAGGCTAAATGTCTCACGCATCAACTTGCAAAAGTCCTGCGCATCCTTTGTCAAACGCTTTATGACAAGGTCTTCGCATCCTCTATCATGCTTAACTACCTTTGTTAGCAGATCAGCCATTCTATTAGCATTTAGCTCTTGAGTTGTTTTGCCATCGTAAACGTAGTAACCTTGTGCATATTCCTTCATTACACACGCGAACAAGAACAAACCAATAGGCGAAGGTATTAGACCAAATGGTGGTTCCTGGAGTCTTTCCCAGATTTCAATAAGTGGGACATCAAAGTTTCTTTCTTCCATGATTCTATCCACTAAGTCTTGCATTTTCTTCAAAGGATGGTTAGATTGAACCGTACTAAGGTCAACTGACCATACGTGATCACGTTCCAGTTTTTGAATTAGCTCCTTGTAGGGGCTTGGAATCCTGGTAGGAGGTTCAAGCACAAAAGAGGCGACACTTTTGCCGTAGGAGGGTTTATACAGCGTTGAGGTCGTGTCTATCTTTTCAGGTCCCGCAGGAAACAGTTCAGTCCTAAAGTTTATGAGTTCCTGCTTAACCTTTTCTATGCCACGTACAGAATGAGGCTCTTTTTCAGGTATGAACACCATAAAGTCGCCCGAAGCGATCCTATCAAACCAACTATCCATTATTTCCTCAGTCTTCGTCCTTGCGTAATTCGCTTGAGATGTTTCTTTCATTTCTTCATAGCAGTACCAATCTATCGCGTACTTTTTCCATTCTTTCCATTTCTCTTCTCCCAATGGGACTAGGCTGACCACAACTGCGGTCCTTTTCGTAGCGATTTCTTTCGCTTTTTCTAAAACCTTTTCGCGATCTGCATCACTAAAAGCAAGCACAATAATGACACCTATTTGGTACGGTTTCAACAGACTCTCTATTGGGCTAAACTTAGATTCCGAGCTTTGAAAAGGCTGCACTTTTACAGCGAATCTGATCAGATCAGCTCCGTTAAGCGTGACAACCTTTCTTTCGAATTTCTTCATGTAGCCAACGTTGTAAACTTCATCTCCGGCACTTGTAAGCACTCTATCAAAAGTATGGTTACTATTTACAAAGTTTTCTGCTTCATTTCTTAGTTCATTTGGTATATGTCTGCCTGGCAAAATAAATTCTTTGTCTCCGCTGAGTTCGTTAACATGAAGGACTTGCTTGCTTTCGAGTTTTTCCACTAAATTATCCAACACCTTGTCAAGCGGTGTACCAGTAAACATTAACCTTAGGTTGCTGAGCAAAGGTTTGTGCCACCGTGATCCAGCTCCACTTTCCAAATAGTTTAGAGCCAAGAGTAAACAAACTGCCTTGACCACCTTTACTTCGTCCTCGGAAAGTGACTCAGATTGCATAGCGTTTCTCGCGTAACTCATTACCTGCATAGCGCCATCATTGTCTATCATGGGTTGAGTTTGACTATCAAAGAAGTAGTCCCAAAGTCTGTCACTCGTTATCCAATACCATCCATTTTCTGGGTACTTTTCGATGAAATCCGCGAAGCCACCGTTTTCTTTGCTTTTCAGATACATGAACAGACTTCTCTGACTGGACACGTAGAGATTCGAAATATGAGCAAGAAGGTATGCTGTATAGGGATGCATGGGTACAAGTTTTTCCATTTCTTTTTGTTCAACATCTGGAAGACCTGCACTCTCCATGGCATCTGCAACATTCTCTACCTGAAGCCACAATGTTTTTGCTTGATCTTTCCACTCATCGGCTGTGGCTGGCTTTATCTCTATAGCCCCTGCCATCAGGCTGAATGCTGTAATCTCTTTCATCTCTAAACGTACTACGTGAAACCTATCCCTTATTTTTGCTCTTTGACTTTCATCAATGGACGTGAATTGAGTTGGTGCTCTGTGAGTAACCAAAAATAAATAGAATGGGATTTCCGCGCTGTATTGAGCTACCTCTTGGACAGTGTCGAAACTTTTACTTTTGTTCAAGTATTCCGTGAATTCATCCCAGATAAAGACAATCGCTCCCAAATTGTTTCTCTCTATAACGTCTTGGAGCCATTTTTTCAGGGAATCTGGGTCATCATTAACATAGACTCCCTCTTTTGAGAGTATCTCCACCAACGTTTCAGCCACATCCAGATCGCCATGATTTTGCACACTGTTCCTGAGAGATTCCAAAACTTCTTCTGGTTTGTCAAACGCAAAGAACTCGGTTCTGTACTTTTCAAATAACTTTTCCAAACTAACAACTCCGGAATCGAATTTCTCTATAATGTCGTCAACCATCGTACTTGAGAACTTGTAGTAACCTTTACGTCTGAGCTCATCAGTCACGCCCTTCTGAATCTCCATAAGAAATCGCCTTGGGTTGTCTACATGCCCAGAACCTGATTTGTAAACAACCAATATAGTTATCTTCGACCGTATAGCTTTGAACTCTCCCCAGAAGTCCCCTATTGTTCTTATATTCATACTATTCGTGAAATACTTCTCAACCTCTGCAATATCGTCCTCAAGCAAGTGTTTGACTACAAAGGATGCAAAAGTTTTCCCAGTACCGTAGGCCCCTGTTAACCATATGGGTTTTTCGTCGTCTTTGTTTCCTCTTTCTAGAGCTCTCATCAACTTTTGGAGTAGTTCTTTCATGTTCTCATGAGGTATGAATTGTTTCCAACGTTCAGGGTCCTTGTCAACTTCTTCTGAATAGACGTCCACAAACCCCTGTTCAACGCCTATGTAATCAGCATACTTCCATCCAACCATTTGCCCAAAGCCTCCCCTTTCACCATTAACCTAACAATATTGCTTTGAAAACTTACTGCCCCCTCTTGCGTGGAAACAATCAATCGAAGAATCTCGTCCTTGGGAACATTAAAGATTACCCAGGGCCATGTCAATTCTTCGTCCAATCTGATTTCATCACATCGCTCCTCAGCGAACAGCTTAATGATCGCATAAAGAGCAACTTTAGCTGATGGGATTATCCCATTCCTTACTACATTCGTCACATTTCCGAACTTGCTGAAAATCCCTTGTTTTAACCCTGTTCCTATAGGTGTTTTCCTAAGCAAGTCGGTCAGTTCATAAACTGCATCACGAACTGTAGAATCGGTAAGTCTGGGTACAGCATGAGATAACTTTTCCCTAAGTTCTCTAGTGGTAAACGAACCTACAAAAGAATGAACATACCACTTTGCTGTTGGAAAAGAAAACGCGGCGTTTACCCAAGCTATCTCCCAAAATACCATGTCATGGATGCTGAGTTTCCCAGTAACCAAAGCACTGCCGAACTCGGTCAAGCTTCCATCTTTTTCTTTTAGCCCAAT
>DMVM01000096.1:7268-8636 GCA_003476705.1 Coprothermobacter sp. | reverse complement strand
CGAGACAAATACTTGATCTTCAGCTGATCAGGAGGAAGCTCTTGAAGGTCGGATTCGAAATCGCGTGCTACTTGCTCGACCTCTTCAACCTCCTTCATCATTATCCCACGGCCTCCTTGGCCTTCTCTACCAGAGTACTGAAGCCCTCCGGGTCGGTCACAGCCAATTCCGCCAGCATCTTTCTGTCAATCTGTATGCCAGCAACTTTTAAGCCGTGCATGAAGTTAGAATAGCTCATGCCGTGGTTCCTGGCTGCAGCGTTAATCCTGGTAATCCATAGACTACGCATATCTCTTTTCCGTTGCCTACGCCCGGCAAAAGCATCTTCGCCAGCCTTCAGAACTGCTTCATTCGCCTTCCTATAAACACGATGAGAAGCGCCAAAATAACCTTTCGCTTCTTTTAATACCCTTTTATGCCTTGCCCTTTTAGCAACACTATTCTTAACACGCATTCAGAACACCTCCTATGGCCTGGGCAACAAATCTTGAACGTGGCCCAAATAGGTTTCATCAATGACTTTTGGTGCTTTTAGCCTTCTCAACCTTGAAGCACTCTTATGCCTTCTCAAGTGGTTCATGGCAGAACGGTACATGAACTTGCCAGAACCAGTAACTTTAAACCTCTTGGCTGCTGTCCTGCTGTTCTTCGGTTTTCCCATCTTTGGTTGCCTCCTTCTTCTTCTTAGGCGCTATCATGAAATAGAAATTTCTGCCCTCTGCTCGCACGTCTTGCTCTACTTGTCCCACATCTGACAGCTTTTCTGCAATGGACAATAGTTTCTGACGAATTTGTTCTTCAAGAGCCCTCTCACGGCCTCTAGGACGCAGGGTTACCTTAACTTTGTTACCTTCTTCCAAGAATTCCCTCATCTTTTTCATCTTCGTTTCCAGGTCGTGAACATCAGTACCCAATCTGAGACGAATCTCTTTCACTTCGATGATGGTCTGGTTTCTCTTTGCCTCCTTGGCCTTCTTCGCCATTTCATAGCGGAACTTATCGTAGTCGATAAATCGACAAACGGGCGGATCCGCAGTAGGAGCTACTTCCACCAAATCATAACCTCTGCTACGTGCCATTCTTATGGCTTCTGCGGTGATGAAAACACCCAATTGCTTTCCATTTTCGTCAACCACTCTAACCTTTGGTACTCGAATCTGCTCATTCACCCTGTACCCTAAATCCTTCGAAGTGCTTATGTTCTTCTACCTCCTCAATTAAAAAAGTGGGTGAAAGTATGCGCACCCACTACCACATATCGTGCGAGCCACTATGCTCACACTGAAAACCTGCCAAGCGAATCAGTTTGCCGACAGGTGAGGCGTGGCGCCTACTTCCACTTTTCCATAGAACACACGTTCTACTGCA
>DMVM01000096.1:0-7242 GCA_003476705.1 Coprothermobacter sp. | reverse complement strand
GAATGCTGTACAATGAAAGAGTTTTGTCTCTATTGGCTGCATTGCAAGGCTGTGTCTTGAATGCCGACCGAACGTTTCAGAGACAAAAACACATTTTTCTCAAAAAAGGGAGGCTGTTAGTTTGAAGTTAAGGGCAAGAAAAGGCTTCACACTCATGGAAATCATGGTAGTACTAGCGGTAATTGCGTTGCTTACAGCAACGCTGTATCCGTCCTACGCATTGGCACGCCAGCGAGCAAATGTGAGTACACTACTCTCCTCATCACCCAAAGTGCTGCAGTATTTAGAACTGTATCGCATGGATCATCAGCTGTACCCGACGGGCAATGTGGTTTTAGATGCGTCTCAGACAGGTACCGACATGCTGAAAGCTTACTACGAAAGATCCACTCCTTGGCCTTGGGACAAAGAAAAGAAGCTGGAGAATTTCTTTACCTACAGTAGCGAAGGGACCTTGGCAGGAAGTGTTTTTTACATTTGCTGGCCAGTGGATACATCAGCAAATAAGGCAGCAGAAGCCATGGCGACGACCGAGGGCACAGAAGCGCTCCCTGTTGGCAGCCTAACACTGTTAGGCTATGACTATGCAGTCTGCGCTACAAGCACCGTTGACCCTGTTTTAGTTAAGCTACACTAAACAGCCAACGGCACGTTTTAATTTTAGAACACCCTGACGGCTGGGAATTCTCGCTCCAAAGGCATATAAAGCTCCTTATCAGGTAGCTCAAGATAACGCGCCGTTCCCGGCCTTACAGGTCTGTTTATGTCGATGTGGTAAGGCTTAAACTGAGCTAAAAACTCAACTGTCTTTCTTACCTTAGACAGATCATCGTTTATACCCTTAACCACAACCACCTCGAAATACAACGTTCCTTCGTAAGAAGAGGTAAATTCTTCAATGCCTCGAGCTACTTTTGAAGCAGTTACCCCTTCTGCAGGCTGATTCAAGCGCTTGAAGGATTCTTCGCTTAATGAGGAGAACGTGAGCTTCACAGCATCAGCTTTTCTTAATTCTTCTTGAACATCCTTCATGAATACCGTGCTTCCGTTACTCAAAACCAAGACTGGCACTGAGTACTCTTGGTGAAGAGCATCAATGACTTCGCTCATGTTCGCTGCTAATGTGGGTTCACCAGCTCCTGAGAGCGCAATGTAATCCACTCCCTGAGTTGGGAAATTTCTGAGTTCCTCGAGTACTTCGTTTACACTGACGTACGTGTGTCGTTCCAGTGTTGACACGTTGGTGTGAACGGAAAGTTCACAAAAAACGCAATCAAAAGAACAAACTTTCAACGGTATGAGACTAATCCCAATTGTGGTACCAAAACGCCTACTACTCACAGGACCGTAAACCAGAGATTGTTTCTGTTCCCCCAAACTCAGACGGTTTTCCAATGTCTTTTTTGTCCTCCTCTGAACATTCTGCGTATTATTCACAATAGATTAGTATAGAACGCTCTAATTCTGTATCAAATGCCATTTTCATCAACAATATCTTGCAAGCTATTGTTATCTACTTACTGCTATGTTTTACGGCTGATATCTCATCATTGACCTGTAATCTACTAACTTGACCCAAAGTGCTAAAATTTAAACGACACTTAACGTAAGATACCAAGGAGGCAAACCGTGGAAGACTATGCAAATCCGCCCACATTGGGTGCGCTAGTTTTGAGAAACGAGCTAACAGAAAGTGTGCATTATGCAGATGCAGTGGTAGTTGACTACAAAGGAAGATTGGTTGCCTCAGCTGGTTCACCTCAGCGCGTAACCTTCCTCAGATCAGCTTCAAAACCGCTGCAAGCAATTCCAATGCTCATGGATAAATTGGACATCCAGTACGGTTTCACCATGGAAGAAATAGCTGTGATGTGCGCTTCACATTCTGGTACGCTGGAACATGTGGAACTTGTCAGATCAGCGCTAAAGAAAATTGGCTTGGACGAGTCATTTTTGCAGTGTGGCGTTCACGAACCTTTTGACAAGAGTACCGCCGAATTCCTAAAGCTGAACAACATTGAGCTAACCCCCGCTTTTCATAATTGTTCAGGGAAACATACAGGCATGCTTGCGCAGTGTGTGTACCACAAGTGGCCACTACAGACTTACTTTCTCCTAGATCACCCAGTCCAGCAAAGAATACTTAAGATAGTGTCAGAGTTCTTTGAGATGCCTCCAGAGAAAGTGGAGATAGGTATTGACGGCTGCGGCGTACCTGTTTTTGGAGTACCTCTTTACAATGCGGCATTGGCTTTCGCAAAACTGGGAACTCCTGAAATTCTGCCTGAGGAGTATAAGGAGCCAGCATCAAAAGTAGCAAAGGCTATGACAAGCTACCCTCATTTGGTTGCAGGGAAAGGTCGCTTTGACACTGAATTCATGCGCTCTTTCCAAGGCGCATTCCTGAGCAAGGGCGGTGCTGAAGCTGTTCAACTGGTGTCCGTGCTAAATGGTGGCCTGGGTATTGCAGTAAAAGTGGTAGATGGTAGTAGTAGAGCATTGGGAGCCATCACATTGGAGGTCCTTAGGCAACTGGGTTTGGTGACTGATAAAGACGTTCACGGCGAGGCTTTAAAAAATCAATACCAGCCTCCTGTGAAAAACCATAGGCAAGAAATTGTTGGCATTATAGAACCAGTCATAAAGCTGAAAGTTGATCCAGGCTGGAAAGTACTTAGCTAATTTGAATCTCCTTTATGACTTGACCGTCCAATGATTTGAGCTGTGCTTTAAAATCGCCGAGGATGACGCCGTAGGATGGAATTCCGTCTTTGGGCAGTGATGGACTACCAGGGTTAAACCTGAAAACGCCTTCTTTTGCGTCATATTCCAGGACTTTTATGTGGGTGTGTCCAGAAACCACCATTTGCGTTTTGTAGAGCTTTGATGGATCGGCGTTGTGGCCGTGATGAGCTAAGATGTGAATGTCATTCTTATTATTGCAGCCATCATGAAAGACTAAATGAACCAAAGGTGACATGGGCCATTTTATGAGTTCCTCGTCGATGGGCGCATCCACGTTGCCTTTAACCAACACAGCATTGCTCAAAGAATTTATTAGATCCGCCATGGCTCTTGGATTGTAATCTTCAGGTAATGGGTTGCGGGGTCCATGATACAGGTAATCTCCCAATAGAAGCACCATTTCAGAATCCGGTTCATTTTTCAAAACCTTTTCGAATGCTGTTACGCTACCATGCAGGTCAGATGCAATTAGTATTTTCATATGGTTTTAGGCACCTCCTGACTTATAATATAGAAAAGTTTTCAGATTGTCACAAAACAATGGTACAACAGCAACAGGCCAACAACAATGCTCAAAAAGGAGGTCTGCCGGTTTGGTAACACCAGGCATAATAAACGAGTACCTTCGTATTCTAAATCTTCAATTTCAGTTCAACGGCTTCCAATGGGACATACCCTTCCATCAAGATAATGTGGAGATTAATTTGGTGCTGGCACTCAGTCGAGATTTTTTGCGCTTTGAAGTTCCACTCATGGCAGAAGAAAAAGTGTCTTCGGAACTGTTAAATCAGTTATTTGAGATGAATTACCGTATAGTCATGGCAAAATTCGCCATGGCTGACGATGGCATGGTTCGTCTTGTGTGCGACTTCCCCACTGTGAACATGAGCTTCGAAGAATTTCAGGTTTCATTGCAGATTGTAGTCAGCGCCGCTTTTGATTTCATACCACAAATACGAGCCATAAAGGCAAAGCCCATTGGATTCGAGATACCAAAGAATCCCAAAAACCAAATAATGTAGCTAAGAAAAACACTTAGCACACATATAAATGTATATTTAATATAAACGAAAGGGAGCGTGTGACAGACGTGGAAAAGATGGTTAGCATACGTGACATTGGGAAGCACGAGGGAGAACAAGTAGAGCTAAAAGGTTGGATCCACACGAAGCGTGAGAAGGGAAAGATTATTTTTCTCGTAGTTAGAGATGGCTCAGGTTTTATGCAGGTAGTGTTAGAGCAAGAGCGGCTTCGACCCGATCAGTGGGAGCAAGCTAAAGAGGCTTCTCTGGAGAGCTCCATTGTGGTAAAAGGCGTAGCAAAAAGCGAACCTCGTGCACCTGGTGGATATGAAATACATGCGGATCACTTTGAAGCGTTTCACGTAACCAAAGACTGGCCTTTGGGACGAAAAGAGCATGGCATTGAATTCTTGGAAGAAAACAGGCATCTGTGGATAAGAAGCAGAAAGCAGAGTGCCATTTTACGCATCAGACACACCATTGAAAACGCCATGATTGAGTTCTTAAATGAAAACGGTTTCTACAGATTCGACACGCCCATTATTACCACAGCTGCAGCTGAAGGAACCACAACACTTTTTGAAGTAGACTACCACGGTGATAAAGCTTATTTGAGTCAAAGTGGACAGCTTTACGCCGAAGCAGGCGCCTTGGCATTAGGAAAGGTTTACACCTTTGGGCCCACCTTCAGAGCTGAGAAGAGTAAAACACGCCGCCACCTGCTGGAGTTTTGGATGATAGAGCCCGAGGCAGCATGGTTTGAATATGAAGATAACCTTCAGCTCCAAGAACAGTTCGTCAGCTACATCGTGAAAAAGGTACTGGAGGAAAACAAAGACGATTTGGCAATTCTGGAACGCCCCCTGGAGCCACTAATGAAGGTCGAACCGCCATTCCCAAGAATAAACTATACTGAAGCCGTGGACCTACTAAATAAGAATGGATTCGATATTACATGGGGAGACGACTTAGGAGCACCCGAAGAAACGTTCCTGTCCAACCAATATGAAAAACCCGTTTTCCTAACGCACTTCCCTGCAAAAATTAAAGCTTTCTACATGCAGCCCGACCCGGAAAACCCTGAGGTTGTATTGGCTGCCGACTTATTGGCACCCGAGGGTTACGGAGAAATCATTGGAGGCAGCCAGCGCATTCATGATTACGATCTGCTACTGCAGAAAATAAGAGAGTTCGGTCTCAACGAGCAGTACTATCAGTGGTACTTGGATTTGAGAAGGTACGGTTCTGTACCGCACTCGGGTTTTGGTATTGGTTTGGAAAGAACAGTAGCATGGATCTGCAAGCTGGAACACATCAGGGAGACCATACCGTTCCCACGAATGTTGCATAAGTTAACACCATGATGTGAAAAATACAGAGGAGGTGGAAAGAAAATCATGTTTCATGTCATAATTGATTCCGCAATCGATTTGCCCGAGGGGTCGACTTTTGATGACTTCTCCTTGGTACCACTTTACGTAAAGATTGACACTAAGTACTATAAAGACGTTGTAGACATTAGCAAAGATGAGTTCTTCAGAATCCTGCCCGACGAGTACGATCGGATATCAACAAGCCAGCCTAACATGGAAGATTTCTTAGCAGCTATTAATAGCTCCAAGCACGAAGATGTTCTCGTAATGACCATAAGTTCGAAAATAAGCGGAACGTACAGCTCGGCGCTGTCAGCTGCTCATGAGAGCGATAAAAACGTCGTTGTGTTTGACACATGGAATGTGTCCATGGGAGCAGGTGTCTTAGCCCTGAGCGCGCTAAGCATGAGGGATGAGGGTCTACCTCTTGAAGATGTTGTAAACAGGCTATACGAGCTACGGGAGCGAACACGCTTCTGGGCACTAATTGCCACCTTGAAGAATCTCATGAGAACAGGTAGAATATCGCGCTTTACAGGACTTGTAGGAGAAATACTACGGGTAAAACCAGTTGTGGAGCTTAAAGAAGGATACATCGTACCCATGAGGAACGAACGAGGTAATCCTTTTAACATTTTGCAGAAGTTGGTAAGAGAGGCTGAAGGAAATGCCGATCGCTCCTACCCCTTTATTGTTGGGTACACAGATTACGTACCAGAAATTGAACAGCTTGTGAAGGAGCACAACGCGCTGCTGGCAAGGGTAAATCCCATAGTAGGTGCCTATACTGGCAACAACACCTTTGCAATCGCGTACATGGAAAAAGAAATAGAACAGAAAGAGTAAACCAAAACATGCCAAAAAGACTTAGTCGGCGAAAGGCAGGTGCTGGTGAGAAATGTTCCACATTGTGATTGATTCGGCTATTGACCACTTACAGGAGTACAAAAGCTTTACAGTTATTCCTTTGTACTTGCGCATCGGAGAGAAGTTCTTAAAAGATCGCGTTGAGATTACCCGCGACAAGTTCTACTCAATCATGTCTTCGGTCATTGACACGTTTACTACGAGTCAGCCCAGTCCCGAAGACTTCAAGCAGGCATTCCAAAGCATACCAGAGCAAGACATATTGGTGCTTACGGTTGCCTCCAATCTAAGCGGAACCATGCAGTCAGCATTGGTCGCTGCAAAAGAAACCGCTAAGAATGTGAAAGTGCTGGACACTTTGAATGCCTCCATCGCAAGTGGACTGCTTGCCCACATTGCGGTAGAGCTAAGGGAACAAGGAAAAACCATTGACGAAACGTATGNNNTAGTAAGATTAGGTAGATTACCTGCTTTTGCTGGTTGGGTTGGTGGCCTTTTAAAAACTGTGCCCTTCATACGAATAAAAGGTGGAGAAATAAAACCGCTAAAGAACGAGCGTGGCACGCCTTTCACCATATTTAAGAAACACGTTGATAGGATAATGAGTCTTGTGGACCCGAGATACCCTATTGCCATGGCTTACACGGACTTGTCTGATGACATTGTCCAGTACGCGCAAGAAAAAGGCGCCTACCTGGTGCAAGTAAGTCCCATTGTGGGTGCATTTGCCGGAAATAATGCTTACGGCTTTGCGTTTGTTGAAGGAGGTAATCGCTGACTTTGCCTAGCGTCAGAATGGTCGTGGCTACAGACCTCCACGGCCAAATCTTGCCCTTTGATTACGTTCATGCCAAACCATTCGCAGGCGGGCTAAGTAAAGTCAGTACGTTTTTAAAGAAACAACGCCAGGAANNTTTCAAGGGTCTCCACTAACCTTCTACGCGCATCGTTTTTTCGGTAATAAGGTAAACCCTGTAGTTGAAGCCTATAACGAGATGGGACTTAACGGAATGTGCATTGGGAACCATGAATTCAACTACGGACTTCGATATTTAACGGAAATAGAAAAACAAGCAAAATTCCCATTGCTCAGTGCAAACATACAAGAGCAGCTCACTGACCAAACCAAATGGTTACCTTTTAAGGTGTACCGCTTCGGCGACTGGAGCGTAGGTGTCATTGCACTCACAACGCCTGCTATTGAGGACTTCGACCTACCCTGGAAATGGAAAGGA
>DMVM01000034.1 GCA_003476705.1 Coprothermobacter sp. | reverse complement strand
TGAAAATCTCTTTATTCACTTCGGGATATATGAGGTACCCATTGAAAGTGGCTTTCCATGATGCAAAACGATTAGGGTATGATGGCATAGAAATATGGGGTGGACGTCCGCACGCTTATCCTTTTGACCTCAAAGCTGGCGACATCGAAGAACTAAAACAGCTATCAGCAGATTATGGCGTTCCTATAGTAGCTTTTACTCCTGAAACCAACGCCTATCCGTTTAACATGATGATCGGCTCAGAAATAATGAGACGTGAAAGTTTGGATTATATCAAACTCAGTATGGAGCAAGAAGTTATTACTTAGCTGGTAATATTACTCAAAAGAGCAGCTTACATGTGTGGTTATTTTTATGAAAACAACCATTACTAAAGAGAGTAAAACTCTGATCGCGTTGGCGATTTTTGGCATAGCCATGGGGCTGCTGGAAGCCGCCGTTGTGGTCTATTTAAGGCAGCTTTACTACCCGGAAGGGTTTACGCTTCCTCTGAAACCTGCATCGTCAACGATATTACTGATTGAGTCGTCGAGAGAGTTAGCTACCCTTGTAATGCTCGTCACTGCAGCGATAGCTGTGGGCGAAAACGCCGTTCAAAGTTTTGCTTACTTTCTTTACATGTTTGGTTTATGGGATATCTTTTACTATGTTTTCTTAAAGGTATTCTTAGACTGGCCAGCATCAATTTTGACATGGGATGTATTGTTTTTTGTACCAGTGCCATGGGTCAGCCCAGTGCTTGCACCAGTCATCTGCTCATTGACCATGATAGTATTTGGAATTACTACTGTGCATTTACAGCAAAAAGGCGCATACATAAGAATAAGGGGTGTTGACTGGGCACTCTTTATCGCTGGAGCTGCAGTTATCTTTTATTCATTCGTCAAGGATTACGTTACATTTCTTATGAGCGAAGGGCTGCCCCTAAACATCTGGGCACTGGCTAATAATCCCCACTTCCAGCAATTAGCTTCTCAGTATGTCCCAGGTCACTACAATTGGTACGTGTTCTTTGTTGGAGAAATCTTGATCCTGATTGGCATGTTTCACGTATTTAGGTACGCACAACCTAAATCTTAAGGTGCTACCCAGCCTTACGGCAGAGTTAAGTGTAAAGAAGCACTCCTTTTCCAAATGTTACCCCCAGTACCTACCATGATTTGTTATGCCGTATGAAACCCAGTGTTTTAAAATCGATGAGAACAAGCTAGCGAGAATGGACATACTGACCAACTAGGAATGAGATCGCCCTGTTTCTTAGGAATAAAAGCTACTTCAATAAACAGAATGAAACTAAGATTCTAGTTAGTGCTGAATTGTGTTGCAGTAGACTATATGCGACTACATCCGGGAATAACTAGCTTGGCATCTCCATGCGCCAAAAGATTTTATCTGCAATAAGTAGCTGTAAGAAAACGGTTAGGACTGCACCGAGGGCAAAACCGAAGTAGCCCCAGAGAAAACTGTGACTTAAAAAGCCGATCAGCAGGGAAACAAGAATAGCAGGAGCCATGGACAGAGCAAAGACAGCAAAGCGTAAATAGACCGTAAGCACATTCCAAGAATGTAACGTGGGAAAAATGACATTCACAACACTCATGCCAAATAACACTAATATGTCCGTTGACATTATGAACAGAAATACTGACAGCGCTTCCGAAAAGGTTAGACCTGACAAGATCCATATCGGCAAAACCAGAGCCATAGCCCTCATGCCAGCTCTTAAAGAGAGCAGAGCATTTCCGTTTTAAAGAAATTTGGCAATAAAAGGCTCCACATTTAGAAAAAATGAAAAGCCTAATTAGTAAATTTACGCTTTTATTCTATTTTGCGCGCCAACCGCCGTCTACACGCAGCGTCTCACCAGTAATATATTTGGAGTCGTCGCTGGCTAAGAACAGCATCGCATCGGCAATCTCTTCAGGCTCTCCCCAACGTCCCATGGGCGTCGTCATCTTGATCATCTGATCTGTCTGCGGATCCGACATCAGGTCCTTCGTCATGCCGGTGGCGATGCCTCCAGGGCACACAGCGTTCACGCGGATACCTTGCGTGGCATACTCACATGCAATTTGCTTAGTTAAACCCACAACACCATGCTTGGATGCGGTGTACGCCGTGCCACCAGCCATGGCTCCTAAGCCTGCAACGGATGCGGTATTTACAATAACCCCACCATTACCTTGAGAAAGGAACTGCTGGATTGCGCGCTTGCATCCGAAGAACACACCTTTAAGGTTTATGTTGATGATGCGTTCCCACAGCGCTTCATCGGTGTCTAAGCAAAATTTAAAGCTGTCGAATACACCCGCATTGTTGACCATGATATCGAGCTTGCCGTACTGCTGCACAGCTGTCTCTACAGCCTTGTTAACATCCTCCCAGTGCGATACGTCTGCTTTAACTGCTACAGCCTCTCCGCCCTTTTTCTTGATCATCCGCACTGTTTCTTCTGCCGTTTCTCCTACATAGTCCACTGCTACAACTTTAGCGCCCTCTTGAGCAAAAAGAATGGAAGCAGCTCTTCCCATACCGGAACCTGCTCCGGTTATGACTGCTACTTTGCCCTTTAACTTCCCATCCATTTCTCAATCACACCCCTTGTCCTGAGGCGCGCCGTTATACGAGAAAACAAAAGCCTATCTTGCCTAATTAAGTGAAGCCAATTCCCCGCCAATGTACTTCTTGAAAATCTACTTATTCTAAGCTGACTCACAACCTTATGCGCAGCAACTTCCTAAATGGTGTGCTAACGCGCTTTCAGGTTTTAATGAGTGATATTATACGCCACATAAGTGCAAAATGTTGCTATGAAACATGGTATTTATTCTTCTTTTTGCTCACATCTCATAGTCTTCTTAAGTCTTCGTCATAGTGAAAACCTATACGCCTTTCATCAGTGGTATGTCATGGATTCCGATGCTTGGTTTGACGTAACCACCAACTATCTTTCTCTTTGTTGAAGACAGTAATTTTAAGTGTGAAAGCACCATTCCGTCAGCATTTTTCCTTCATGGCTATTTTGAGCTCATGCGTACTATCATTAGTAATTATGGCATCCCTATATCTTTATATACAGATAGGCATACTATTTTTGCTTCTCCTAATAAGGATGAAAATCTCTATTGAGGAGCAGCTTGATGGTAAAGTAGTTAATGAAACTCGATTCCAAATAGATATGAGTGCATTGGGCATATCTATAATTAATGCCAGGTCCCCTCAGGCTAAGGGCCGCATAGAGAGGCTATGGAATACTTTCAGGACAGGCTCAAGGCAGAATTGAGGCTTTATGGTATTGATTCTATGGGAAAGGCCAATGAGTTTTTGCCTAAGTTCCTGGAGAGATAGAATAAAAGATTCGCCGTAGAGCCTCAAGTTCCCGAGCCTGCTTTTAGAAAATTACCGCCAAATATAGACTTAGATAACCTATATTTAATGTTCCAATTATAGTAAATCCATGCCTCGCTATGAAATTTTCGTTGAATAAATATCAGTCATTTATTATGACATTTTCGCTGACTATTGACGCTCTTTTAAGTCCTTTACTTTGTCTTCTATAATTCTTGCTGTTTTTATAAACTCTTCTTCCGGTTTGCCAGTGGTAGCATCTAACCCCCAGTCTTCACGATGTTTGCACGGTACCCATGGGCAATTTACATTGCATCCCATGGTAACGACGATGTCTACATTCGGTATATCGGATATAAGTTTCGGTTTCTGCGTTTGGTTCATATCAACGCCATACAGGCGCTGTATAACCTTTACGGCATCCTGATTGCTCTGCGGCTTCGTTTCAGTGCCGGCCGAATAAGCTTCGAAAACATCGGCCGCGACCAGCTTTGCAATGGCTTCGGCCATTTGCGAACGGCAAGAATTATGCACGCATATAAATGCTACCTTGGGTTTAGACATAATATACATCTTTTCTTTTCTAATTTTATTTTCTATTCGAACCAACGTTTAGTTTTGTTCGCTATATTTACAAGTGTGAGCATTACCGGCACTTCTACTAATACACCTACGATAGTTGCAAGTGCGGCTGGGGATTTAAGCCCGAATAACGATATAGCCACCGCCACCGATAACTCAAAGAAATTGCTTGCGCCTATCATGGCGGCCGGTGCGGCCACGTTATGGGGAAGATGCCACATTTTAGCCCATCCATAAGCGATAAAAAATATGAGAAACGTTTGAATGGAGAGGGGTATAGCGATCAATATTATGTGTATAGGATTATTTATTATAACCTCGCCCTGGAATGAAAATATTAAGATCAAAGTGAGCAATAAACCAATTACCGTAACGTTATCGAATTTCGGTAGAAATTTATTCTCAAAATAATCTGTTCCTTTTCTCCTTGTAATATATAGCCTTGTAAGATATGCACCTGTCAGCGGTATAACAACAAAAAGTACCACCGATAAAAAAAGTGTCATCCACGGCACCGATATATCGCTTATACCAAGCAAAAATGCAACGATAGGAGCAAACGCTATTAATATAATAAGGTCGTTAGTAGCAACTTGGACCAATGTATATGCAGGATCGCCCTTTGTAAGATAACTCCATACAAATACCATAGCTGTGCATGGGGCAGCGCCCAGCAATACCGCTCCGGCTAGATACTGACGGGCTAAATCCTGCGGAATGAAGGATTTGAAAACAAAGAAGAAGAAAAACGATGCTATCGCATACATTGAAAAAGGCTTGATGAGCCAGTTAGTAACCCATGTAACAATAAGCCCTTTGGGGTTCTTCCCGACATTTACGATGCTGCTGAAATCAACCTTTAGCATCATGGGGTATATCATAAGCCATATGAGAATCGCTACCGGTACAGATACCGACGCATATTCAAATTGGCCTAAAAATTCGGTTATTCCCGGCAGCCATAGCCCTATCAGTACCCCGGCAGCCATGCATAATACAACCCACACAGTCAAGTATTTCTCAAAAAAGCCCAATCCTTTTTGTTCCGACATAACAAAATCCTCCTTTCATATCAATATCCGCTTTGGCATTGCAGGAAAACCGTTCTTCGTAGCAAATGCAATCATGTTTTTCAGAGGTTATATGGCGAATAAAATTTATAAATCGATCAATGTTTTCCTTGTTTATCGAATAGTGTACCCGTACACCCTCTTTACGGCTATCAACCAGCCAGCAATCCGTGAGTACTCTCATATGATGCAACAACGTCGGTTGCGTTATGCTGAAATACTCGAGTATATACATTCACACGTCTGTCCGCAAGAAAGCATATCGAGAATTTTAAGCTTGCTAACATCCCATAGCGCTTTGAATATGGTGATCTTGTTATCCAGCTGATACTGACTTTGTCGCTCGGCCATCATTAAGCATCCTTTCACAAAATTAATTATATAGATAACAATCTATGTTTAGTATTTCACTATAAATGAAGAGCCAGCTTTAGTCAATAACCGGCCCTTCAATCCACTGTTATTATTCTATGATATTGTCATGGGTAAAATTATTCTGCCATAATGTCATCATGAAGAGAGGGAAATGCAAAAACTTTTTTTGTTATTAATTAAAGTCACCGATGGTACGTGACTGCAAGGAAAGCTGCACAGGTTTTAGGCCTCAGTGTCCTTCAAATATTTAGACTTAAAAAGGGGTTAAGGAACAAGGTCCGTCTTTTGTTATTCATAAAAATAAAGACCGTAAACCCGCTAATGCTTCAAGTGATGAGCTGATAAGTAATATCCTCGCCTTAAGAAATGAACAGCACTTCGATACGAATTTCTCTCATTTTAGAGATCTGTTTGAGGAGGATAAAGGTATTATCCTTAGTAATTCATCGGTTTATAGAATCCTTGATAATGCCGGTATTCAAAGACCTAGAAAGCATAGCCGCACCCGTAAAGCTCATGCCAGAAGGAAACGCATGTCTCACAATGGCATGTCGGTGCAAATCGATTGTACCTCTTTTGAATGAGCTCCTTCTATCGCTAAAATGGCTCTCCACGGTGCTATAGATGATGCCACCGGTCAGGTCCTCGTGCTCTATTTTACTGAAAACGAGTGCACGAATGGCTATTTCTATAATTCTCCATCAAAGCATAAAAGACCTAAGGTTGTTTGATTGTATTATTGTGCCTTTTACTTGCTAATAGAAGATTGGTAGGATTTCGTGGTTTGTTCAGGATTTAGGCCTAAATATCAACTGTCTGCGCAGATAGTTGATATTTTGTAAAAGATTTCCGTTATTCCTGTATGTAACGTTATATTAATTACTATTCACTATTTAGTTCATAATTGCATTTTGTCGTGTAAAATTACAAACATTAGTTTCAAAATCTCGTTTCACGGGGAGGCAGATTAATGAAAAAGGTACTATTAACACTGGTTATTGCAGTACTTTTGTTGTCAGGTTTTGCGGGGGTAAAAAGTGCAGAACCACTCTTTGTAAGAAATTCCACAACCACTAATCAAGAGGATCCAGCAAACGAAATCATCGTCGGTTATAAACAAAATACTGACGTTGCAGTTCTCTCTAGACAAGTGGAAAAGACTACTGGCGCAAAACTTTCTAGAAAAGGCTTAAAGAACTTTGCAGTATTCAAGCTACCTCAAGGCAAGGCGGCCGATGTGGTGATGAATCAATTGAAAAATGATCCGAATGTGGAGTATGTTGAGCCAAATTACATTGCTCACGCTTTTGAAGTTCCGAATGACACTTTCTTCAATCCCTACCAATGGAACTTCTACGATTACGGCATGACAAGCAATGGCTATGTCTCTAACTACGGCATTCAAGCTGTTTCTGCATGGAATATTACAAAAGGTGCAGGCGTTAAAGTAGCTATAATCGATACAGGCGTAGCCTACGAGAACTACGGTGGATATACCAAGGCTCCAGATTTAGCAAATACACTGTTTGATACTGCAAATGCGTATGACTTTGTTAACAACGACACTCATGCTAACGATGACAACGGTCATGGAACTCACGTAGCTGGAACAATTGCCCAATCAACAAATAACGGTATGGGAGCCGCTGGCATTGCTTATCAAGCAACCATATTGCCTATAAAAGTGCTCAATAGCGAGGGCTCCGGAACGTACGACGCCATTGCAAACGGCATTATATGGGCAGCTGACAAGGGAGCCAGGGTCATCAACATGAGTTTGGGAGGAAGTTCTGGGTCTACGACGCTTCAAAACGCTATACAATATGCATACAGCAAAGGAGTCGTGATTGTGTGCGCTTCTGGTAATGAAAGAAAGTCCACCGTAAGTTACCCTGCAGCTTATACTCAGTGCATCGCTGTGGGATCAACTCGCTTTGACGGAACGAGAGCTCGTTATTCTAACTATGGTAGCGCACTCGATATTGTTGCTCCTGGTGGAGATACATCCGTTGACCAAAATCGTGATGGCTATGGCGACGGCATCTTGCAGCAGACATTCGCTGAAGGATCACCCACAGACTTCGGTTACTACTTCTTCCAGGGAACTTCTATGGCATCTCCGCACGTGGCTGGAGTAGCTGCTCTTGTTTTATCGGCACATCCGACCTACACCAACGAACAAGTGAGGGCTGCACTTCAGTCCACAGCAAAAGATCTTGGCAAAGCAGGATGGGATAAATATTACGGTTATGGCCTAGTAAATGCGTATGCCGCAGTGAATTGGACACCATAAAAAACGCAATCCATTAAAACAAAAAAGGCCCTCTTTTTCAGAGGGTCTTTTTTGTTTCACAAATGAAATGTTCATTCATGTTACTAGCCTGAAAAAATGAAATCTTGTTTGAGTGAGGTTTTTCAGTATTTCGCTGTCTTTCTTACCTCTTCCCCTGTTGAGTCACTGCCTCTCAATACATGGCATCATGAAGATGTGCGAAACCCATAATGATACCCTTAAATAAGAAGGCGACAAAGCCAGTAAAACTCAACTACAAAATAGCAAAGATAGCCCGTTTCCCGATTTTCGCGCCTTGATATACACAAAATTGGGTTTTTAATGGTTTCCTGTTAATGTGGCTGCAGTTTTGTTATCATTGAGGTGATTTACACCTTAACACACCAACGAGACTGCCACTCTCACTGTTTTCGGCACTATCATAACTTACCTAAAAACTACCACAATAGCCTATTTAAAGTAGCTTTACCATTCAGAGGGATGCTAATCCCCTTTGAGAACAGCGTTGCCAAAAAACTTCTCGTTGAGTCATCAGGGAAGCCAGCTACTGATGACTCAACGAGCATAATGTCCTGTTAGTATGACATCCTTCTTTAAGCTATAGTTCTATTTCAAATTACCTGAGGTCAAGCCTACGCACTTTGAACATTGCGTTAGTGCATCTTCAGGTTCTTAAACCTCTCAGCGTTAGCCTTGATTGCTACTTCCACAGGAATTCTTTCCATGCTTGAAGCGCCGAAGAATCCAACGATACCTTTTGTGTGGTCGAAAATGTACTGCGCATCTTCGGGCTCCGCAATAGGGCCACCGTGGCAAATAACCATGACATCAGGGTTCACGCTCTTTGCCGCATCATGTATGGCTTGAATACGCTGTGCACAGTCATCCAGTGTTAGTGCCGTTCTTGCTCCAATAGCACCTTTGGTTGTCAAGCCCATGTGAGCCACAATAACGTCTGCACCCGCTTTGGTCATTTCTATGGCGTCATCTTCATTGAAGACATAAGGGCAGGTCAGTAGATCCATATCGTGAGCCATTGCGATCATCTCTACCTCTTTGTAGTAACCCATATCTGTTTCTTCCAAATTCTGACGGAATTGACCATCAATTAGACCCACTGTTGGAAAGTTTTGAACACCGGTAAATCCGATATCTTTTATCTGTTTGAGGAAATTCTTCATTATTTTGAAGGGATCTGTTCCGTTAACACCAGCCAAAACAGCTGAATTTTCTGCAATGGGTAGCACTTCATTTGCCATCTCCAGAACGATCTGGTTCGCATCACCGTAAGCCAATAAACCTGCCAAAGAGCCTCTGCCAGCCATTCTGTAACGACCTGAGTTGTAAATGATGATTAGGTCAACACCACCCGCTAAAGTAAACTTAGCAGAAATACCAGTACCTGCGCCCGCACCGATGATGGGACGTCCACTCTTAACTTGTGACTGCAATCTTTCTAGTGCAGTCTTCCTGTCAATTGCCATTCTGTTTCCTCCCTTTACTTAGTAAACCTATTTCGAATCAACTGGAGCAAGGCATTTGCCATGGCTTCAGCAAATTCCGGATCGTTAATGTGGTAATCCAGCTCTCTAACTTCAATATCAGTTCTTAAGTTTTTCTTTAGCGTGTCAAACAAAGCCGCATCTGCTTCAGGGTCATAGAAAGGCATGCCTTCTTTATCTATGCCAGACACACCTTTAAGCGGCAGAAATACGACAACAGGCCCTTTGGCTTGATTCAGCTTTTGCGCGATTATTTCGCCAAGTTTGCGATTTTCTTCTGCTGTTGTCCTCATCAGTGTGACTGAAGGATTGTGTACATGCAGTTTTCTTGACCTAAATTTCTCTGGAACGGTGTCCATGGGACCAAAGTTGACCATGTCCAAGGCGCCTACAGAAACAACTTGTGGTATCCCTTTTTTACCTGCAGCATCCAGTCTGGTAGGCCCAGCGGATAATACTCCTCCCACTAATTCATCAGCCCATTCTGTGGTAGTTATGTCAGCCACTGCATCTATAAAACCACTCTCTATCAAACTTTCCATTGCCCTTCCACCAGTTCCTGTGGCGTGGAATACAAGTACTTCACAGCCATTTTCTTCAAGAACGGAGCGAACTTTTTCTACACAAGGAGTAGTAAGTCCAAACATGGTTGCTGCTACGAGAGGTTTCTCTTCTTTAGTGGATTCAAAATCCTTAGGTACTTCTGCCTCAACCATCCCACATATGGCACCTGCGGCATTAGCAAGTATACGTGATGAAAGCCTGTTTATGCCTGAAATATCGACGACCGAGTACATCATGGTGACATCCTTAATGTCCACGTAAGGCCTGGTATCACCAGAAGCCATAGTAGAAACCATTAATTTTGGAACTCCAACAGGTAGCGCACGCATGGCTGGAGTGGCCAGTGAAGTCCCGCCTGATCCACCCAAGCTTAAGATTCCATCGATTTTACCTTCCTGGTAAAGCTCTTCGACTAAAACAGTTGCACCTTTGGCCATTGCTTCAATAGCGACACCTCTGTCAGTTTTAGCAAGCTCCTCAATGGTGTAACCTGCTTTCTTTGCTACCTCATCTCTGGAAATATCTGGCGTAGTTTTTGGTTCACCAATAATGCCTGCATCAATTAAAAGCGTATTATGTCCACGGCTTTCTATAATTCTCTTAACATACTCGAATTCCTTGCCTTTAGTGTCAAGTGTCCCCAGTAAAACAATTGTCTTACTCATCGCATCACATCCTTTGCATGCTTTATTAACCCCGAAAGCCTCAACAGCTTAAATTCTATCACTCAAGTCGGAAGAATTTATAATGCTACCTATTAGATCATCATAGAGACAGACCTTCATATTACTGCTTTATGCGCGCATGCAAGAGCTGTTAAGAAAACCGATGCTATAATCGAATTGCATAAATGCTGACTTGAACTGTGTTACATGACTATGGAGGATAACTTTGGAAAGCGAAAGAAGTACTGCTTCATTATTACTAAATGGTCTAAGTAAGCTCAAATGGAATTCAATGGCCACAGGGTATTCTAATCGTAGCAATACATAGAGGGGCAAAAGAATTAGTACCTCAGGGTAATACCGTCATTGTTCCTGGAGATTATCTTATTGCTTTGTGTCCACAAAGCCGCGAACATGAAGCCAAAGAAGCGATGAGAAGACTCTGCTTAGTACAAAAGGAAAACTAAGCAAGCATTGGTGTCTTTAGTAATACGTCTTAACACTGCCTATTCTAAAGAGCAAGGTTAACAAATGCTAAAAAGAGAACATATAAACAGCTAACGGCAACATAAATCATCTGTTTATCTGCATATGCTTGCGCCTTCCATTTCCATAACAACTACCGTAACGTCCATTCATTGACCGTGGTTTTACTCTACTTCTATGTGGAATGTTATTCTGAAGAACTGCTTCTACTTGTATTACCATATAACTTAGCCAAAAGAAAACTGGTTCTTGACAAAAACTTAATCAAAATTGCTTGCAAACAGCATTACCATGTAATTGTGAAATAAATAACACTTGGGAGGTAATCGTAGTGCCCAAAATACTAAAAGTGAAAAACATGAACAAATGCATCGGATGCTTCGAATGCATGATAGGTTGTGCATCATTGAACTTTCATAGTCACACGTTAACAAAGAGTGCTATCAGGGTCAAAACAAAGGGTGGACTTCAGAGCCAGTTTGCAGCTGTCATTTGTGTGGGATGTTCAGAGCCCGCATGCGCAGAAGCGTGTCCCACACAGGCACTAACGCCTCGATCTGGAGGAGGCGTCTTATTTGATGCAAAGAAATGTATTGGCTGCGAGAAATGCGTACCAGCGTGCATTGTGGGAGCCATTGCCATGGACAAGCAAGCAAAGAAACCCATCATCTGCAAACAATGTGGAGCATGTGTACAGCTTTGCCCACACGAATGCTTAACCATGGAGGAGGCGTAAAACTCATGCTCGGAGCTGATTACATAAGAGTCTTATATGTGGACTTAACCAAAGAAAAAGTCTCTGTTGAAGAACGAAAAGACCTATTTCATCTAATAGGTGGAACCGGTGTAGCAGCAAAGCTACTTGAGGAAAACATGCATCCGGAACTGCCACCCCTTCACGAGGACCAACCTATCGTGTTTGCCATAGGACCTCTGTCTACTATTTTCCCCGTCGCCACAAAGACTGTTGCCACATTCATTTCTCCACTAACAGGCGAATACGGTGAAAGCCATGCTGGTGGTCGCTCCGCTATGGCTATAAGAAATGCTGGCTATGACGCCATAGTAATAACCGGTAAAGCAAGAAGACCAACATACTTGAGCATCTCTGATCATTCTGTTGACTTCAAGGATGCCCGTGGCTTGTGGGGTTTAGGCGTTGATGAAGTGGGAAGGATTATCAGAGAGCGTGAAGGTATACCAGGCAAACGCAGTATCATGCGTATTGGTGTGTCGGGAGAAAACTTGGTTAGTTTCGCTGGTGTAAACGTGGACACTTACAGACACTTTGGAAGGCTAGGCCTAGGAGCTGTATTTGGAAGCAAACAGCTGAAAGCCGTTGCCATCACAGGTGAAACAGACATTCCTGTGAGTAACTTCAAAGACTACTACACCACCTTCCGCTGGCTTTATAAAAAGGTAGTGGAAACTGATCTCATGGCGAAGTATCACGAGATTGGAACTCCCATAAACATTAAGGTGCTCAACGCAATTAACTCCCTACCTACTAAAAACCTGCAGCAGTCCACATTTGAATGCGCTGATGCCATCTCTGGCGAAACTTTCGCAGAGCAAACATTGGTGAGAAAAGTATCCTGCGTGGGTTGTCCCATCGGTTGCATCCACGTAGGTCAGTTCAGAAGGCTATTTGATAAAGGCTATGAGT
>DMVM01000062.1 GCA_003476705.1 Coprothermobacter sp. | reverse complement strand
AAAAACAATAGTGTAAAGATTCCACGTTTGAAGAGTTGTTGTGGTGTTACCCAGTCGAGTTTAGGCATCAAAGCGTCTAGTGCCATGTTTACACAGATGGGCGGAATCATGGCAGGAACAAGCAATGCAATCACAGTAAGTATGTCTGACAGTGACCTGCGAAATAGCAGGGAGAGAGCGACGGTTATCAATGTTGCAAAAACAGTCTCAATGGCAACACAATTCATAAGTTTTGCATTTATTTGTTCTGTTCTTTTCACGGGTATGGTTAAAGACATCCAGTAAGTGCGCCCTTCTCTGCTAAACGCTGTGTAACTTACGGAGTTCATAGCGATGCTCATTAACAAAATGCCAGCCAATATGAGGTTCATTATAAGACCACCATTGGGTACGTTTAGTAACTGGCTCAAGTCGTTCGCGCTTTGCCCTCCGCTGGAAGATATTATCATGGGCAAAAACACTGCAATAAAAAAGATTATGAAAGGGGACAAAGCATTACTTAAGAAAAGTGGCGTTCGCCAGAAAAGTTTCCATTCTTTAGAAAAAAGCGCCATGGTATGGCTTCTTGTTCTGTTAGTGGCTTTAGAGATTTCCTTGCGTGTTAGTCTCTTCTGCGGTGCAGTTGATTCCATACCTGCAATGGCAGCCTTGTAAAACACCTGCTGTGATATGGCAAGCATACAAATAAAAGCANNAATGCAATAGCTTTTGCACCCCATAGCGAAGGGGGGAATGCAGCGCTAACAGCCTTCAACAGGTTTGCTTGCTCTGAAAGGGTCTCCGGTGCATTGCCCATGGCGGTCAAGCGCTGCGAAAATACTTGAATACCAATGCCAATAGCTGCGCCAAATAGGGAGCCAAGTACAGTGAATATGGTTCTATGCTTTGTCAGATTTACAAAACGCATCACGATAACAACAATAAGTGCTGCTATGGAAAGTGGAAGAAGGGGAGACGTCAGAGTTACAATGGCAGCAACTATCCAATACATCGCACCTACCTGTACGTACTGAGCATAAACCCCTATGCCCGATACCAACATGGGAACAAGTAGAATGTACAAGGTAATCTGTGTGATCAATAGCTTTGTTGCAATTATCTGCCAAGGTTTGAATGGCATTGTAATAAGCATGGGCAAGTCTTGAGAATAGTAGAAAGTGCTCATCAAGGTAAAGATGCCTGTGACCAACCCAAGTAGCTGAGCAGAAAGGAGTGCTACCACCAACACGAGCTCTGGCTGTCCGATCGTAAGACCTGCTTTTATAACTACGGTGAAAAAAGTATTAAAGAAGCCAAAGAAGAGGAACAGCAAAAAAAGCATCATCAACACTGCGAAAAGCATCTGCATCAAGGTGCGCTTGTCTTTGAAAATCTTGAATCTGAGAGCAGACAAATTGAACTGTACTTTTAACTGGGTTTTGACTAACGAGAGGAAGGCTCTACTGTTGTTCACTTTGCACACCTTCCGCTGTTTCTTCATCAGTAAGCTGCAGGAATAGCTCTTCTAACGACTCACTGCGCTGTCCGTGACGCAGTTCGTCAAGCGTACCACAGGCGACTAACCGGCCCCTGTCAATGATGCCTATGCGGTCGCAAAGCCTTTCTGCTACTTCCAGTACGTGCGTGGAGAAAAATACCGTGTGCCCCTGATCGCAGTGTTCTCTCATCATCTTCTTAAGTTGAAAAGCCGAGCGTGGATCTAAACCCACCATGGGTTCATCCAAAATCCACACCGAAGGATTGTGTAGAAGTGCACCAATAAGTACGGTTTTTTGCCGCATACCGTGTGAATAGCCTTCCATGAGCCCACCTATGGCATTAGTCATGTCAAAAGCATCTAGCAAATAATTAAGACGTTCTTGACGTAGCCGCGATGGCACATCGTACACATCGGCTATGAAATTCAAATACTCAATACCAGTTAGCTTTTCGTAAATATCAGGGTTGTCAGGTACGTATGCGATGGACTTTTTCACTTCCAGTGGTTGGATGCGTATATCATAGCCATCAATCTTGATAGACCCAGATGTGGGTTCTAACAGGCCAACCATCATTTTAATAGTAGTAGACTTGCCAGCCCCGTTAGGACCGATGAAGCCGAAAAGCTCACCGGACTGAACTGTGAGGCTCAGGTTATCGACTGCCTTTACACCGCTCCTGTAAATCTTTGTGACCCCTGTAAGTTCAATCAATTTGCGATCCTCCTACGCTGTCGTTAATTCATGCACAATCTTAACATCATACCAGTGCTTACATTTATGAATTAAGTAAGTTCCTGCGCAAAACACAAAAGAAAACTAGCACAAGCAAAATATTACTTACAATAGCATTTAGGTAAAAGTGAAAGCTTCTCCTATGCTTAACACTTAAAGGTGTTTTAATCCTCTCCCTTTATCGTACTAAGCACTGTAATACGTAATTTTCAGTTAGATTTGCTATTTGTTCAAGCTCTTCATGAGTGTAAGGTTCAAACTGTGCAAGGAACAAGGGGTCTAGTATTTTTGTTGGTATGCAACGTTGCAAGATGTACAGTTTCTCTCCTTGAAGCATTTTTGCAATGTTTACTACGTCTTCTTTTGAAAGAACATTTTTCGCTATTGTGGTGCGAAATTCATGATCTACGTTAGATTGTTTTATTAGCTCAATGCTTTCCTCAATGTCTGTTTTATCTATTGATACCTTTGCCACTTCTGAGTATTTCTCCAAAGGTGCTTTTATGTCCATGGCAATGTAATCCACCAAGTTCGCAGAAAGTAAGTCTTTTAGAACGTCTGGGTTACTGCCGTTCGTATCAAGTTTTATGAGAAATCCCATCTTCCTAATTCTTTCTAAAAATGGCTGAAGACCTTCTTGTAGCGTTGGCTCGCCGCCTGTAACGACTACCGCATCCAGTTTTTGTGTTCTGCTTTGAAGAAACGCCCAAAACTCTTCTTCCTGCCATGGTTCAGCATACCGCTGGGGGTCCACAAGTTCTGGATTGTGGCAGTACGGGCAGCGAAAATTGCAGCCTCTTGTAAAGACGATGGCGCTTATCTTTCCAGGGTAATCAATCAAAGAGAATTTCTGCAACCCACCAATGATCATGTCCCTCTTGTCTACCTCTAAACTTTGAAGGTCTTCCTCATTCTAAACTCTTCCTTCTTACCATGATTCCACTGCTTTACAGGTCGCAAATAACCTACAACCCTCGAGTAAACCTCGGTCTCACTGCCACACTCTGGGCACTTATCATGCTCACCCGAAAGATAACCGTGGTTCGGGCATATGCTGAATGTTGGTGTAACAGTAAAGTAGGGGAGTCTATACTTTTCACAGATTCTTTTCACCAGTAACTTTACCGTACGTGGGTCAGAGATCCTTTCTCCCACAAACAAATGCATCACCGTGCCACCAGTGTATTTTGTTTGCAGTTCGTCCTGTAAATCCAATGCTTCAAATATGTCATCGGTGTAGTTAACAGGGAGCTGCGTGGAGTTGGTATAAAAAGGTTCTGCGCCTTCTTTCCAATGTGCTTCGTTGGCACAGACGATATCTGGGTATTTCTCCTTATCAATTTTTGCCAATCGGTAAGATGTGCCTTCTGCTGGTGTGGCTTCCAAGTTGTAGTTGTTAGATGTTTCTTCTTGGTATTGAATGAGCCTGTCACGCATGAAATCAAGAGTTTTCAAAGCGAACCGGTGGCCTTCTTCACTGCCGATATCAGTTCCAAGCAGATTTAGGCAGGCTTCATTCATGCCAATGAGGCCAATGGTGGAGAAGTGATTCTTCCAGTAACCGCCAAACGTATTTTTAATATCTTTTAGATAGAACTTTGTGTAAGGATAAAGTCCCTGTTCTGTGAACCGTTCTAAGGCTTTTCTCTTTATCTCGAGGCTGTTCTTGGCTAAGTCCATCATCTTTGCCAGGGCCTCAAAAAATTCCTCTTCGCTGTGGCACAAATATGCCAATCTGGGCAGATTCATAGTGACCACACCAATGCTTCCTGTTTTCGGATTAGCTCCGAACAATCCTCCGCCTTTTCTTTCCAGTTTCTGAGTATTGATGCGCAGTCGACAGCACATGGATCTCACATCTTCAGGCTTCATATCAGAGTTGATGAAGTTGGAGAAGTAGGGTATGCCGTACTTTGCCGTAATTTCCCACAGAAGCTCCATATTTTCGTTGTCCCAGTCAAAGTCCTCGGTAATGTTGTAAGTAGGAATGGGAAAGGTGAAAGGCCTTCCTTTAGCATCACCCTCCAGCATGACTTCCAAGAAAGCTCTGTTAAGCATGTCCATTTCCTTTTGGAAGTCGCCGTAGACGGTTTCTTGAAACTCACCGCCTATAATGACGGGCTGATTAGCTAAATGTGTTGGTGGTGTGAGATCGAGTGTGGTGTTTGTAAAAGGTGTTTGGAAACCCACCCTTGTGGGTACGTTAACGTTGAAAAGGAATTCTTGCATGGCTTGCTTGACCTCGCGATAGGATAAACCATCGTATCGAATAAAAGGAGCGAGTAACGTATCAAAATTGGAAAAAGCTTGAGCGCCAGCAGCCTCTCCTTGAAGTGTGTAAAAGAAGTTTACTACTTGCCCCAAGGCACTGCGGAAGTGCTTAGCTGGTTTGCTTTCCACTTTTCCCGAGTCTGCGCCCTTGAATCCATAACGGAGTAGGTCGATTAAATCCCAGCCAACGCAATAAACGGAAAGTGTTCCCAAATCATGTATGTGAAAATCGCCGTTTAGATGCGCTTGCCTGATTTCCTTCGGATAAATACGGTTAAGCCAATAAACTTTACTGATTTCAGAAGATATGTAGTTGTTCAAGCCCTGCAAAGAAAATGACATGTTGCTGTTTTCATTAACCTGCCAGTCAATACGTTCAAGGTATTGATCTACTAAGTCGGAGTTAGCTTTTGAAACGATTTCTCTCATTTTGGCATGATCTTCTCGATAGATTATGTAAGCTTTGGCTGTTTTGCGGTAAGGAGAATCCAAGAGAACTTCTTCCACGATGTCTTGAATTTGTTCTACCGATGGGATTTCTTCCTTGATTACAGTTTGAGCCATGTTTACCACCTTTATCATTAGCTTTTGCGCAACGTCCCTGGTAAATTCTCCTGTAGCTTCTCCAGCTTTTGCTATGGCATTTGTTATTTTCTCTGCTTCAAAAGGCACAATGCGGCCATCTCTTTTTCGGATACTCTCAAACATAAAAGAATACCTCCTTCTTTGTACATCCCCATAACATTCTATTTGATTTGTAGGGTTAGTGTTTCGGTTGAGCCTTCTTTTGGCGTGATACGTTAACAGCCGTTTTGTCC
>DMVM01000072.1:3930-4206 GCA_003476705.1 Coprothermobacter sp. | reverse complement strand
CCTTCAACTTGCCATACAGTTTCGACTCAATAAAATCAACAGACCAGTGCCAGCTGCCACAGTAGTTGAGATTAGCACAGCCGTGAGTCGTTGGGCAAATTACTTCAACTTAGATCCTTTCTTGGTTATTGGCCTAATAGAAATGGAAAGCGGTTTCAATCCTAACGTAGTTAGTACTTCCTCTGCAGTGGGGTTGATGCAAATTCTGGAATCCAATTTTTACAACTATGCTGCTCAATTAGGTGTTAAAAGTGACCCATTTGATGTGGACAGCAA
>DMVM01000072.1:0-3825 GCA_003476705.1 Coprothermobacter sp. | reverse complement strand
AACTCGATTTACCAGTACTTCAACTTGACTCCTCCAAAAGAGCAGTATGTGGTGGTTTTGGACCCAGGACATGGCGGATACAACCCTGGTAATGGCATGTATAACATGGGCGCCATAGGGCTTAACGGCATATATGAAAGCGAAGTTGTACTGGATATATCCCTAAAAGTTGCTGACATTCTCAGGAGTAATGGCGTTACAGTTCAACTTACGAGAACAAGAGAAAAGGATAAATCAAATCCGTACGATTTGGAAGATCGCTTAAGATTAGCAGAGAATTTCAAACCAAACTTCCTTTTGAGCATTCACGCTAACTCGTTTACCTCTTCCACCGCTAATGGTGTGGAAACCTACTGGCGCACTTCGCAATCTAAATGGTTTGCTACTACTGTCCACAATGCTTACTTGAAACAGGTTCAACTCAGAGACAGAGGAGTAAAACAGGATACCACCCTGTTTATACTCAAAGGCCAGTCATATCCTTCTGCCATGATAGAAGTTGGGTTCATAACTAATCCGGAAGATTACGCCCTTTTGTCAACGCCAGAAGGCAGAACAAAAGCAGCTCAAGGTATTGCAAAAGGTATTTTGCAGTTTATGGGAATCGATGTTAAACCACTAGATCACTAAAAGGATTCCAATAGCCTTTTACCAGTAAGAAAAACTCCTTGTCAGCACTGATATGCTGAACCCTCTGAGTTACCACATTGGAGATCGGTGGTACAGCGTAGTCTGACCAAAAGACATGTTCAAGTTCCCACTGGAACCCCTTTTCTGAAAGCACCACGGCTGCACTAGGCAGCACTGAAATGACCCTTCCAACTGATAGATGTAAAGTAAAATTCTTGCCGAACACAATTGTCTCGTTAATACCATAAGCCACGGCAGGTTTGTTTAATGAATACGCCATTTTTAACAAAGCCATATTCCCAAGTAGGTGGTCTATTTCCTTTCCCCACGTGCCTATGAAAACAACAGGCACGCTCTCACTAAGCTGCAATGCTCTCTCACCATCTGTAAAATTTTTATCGGGGTAACTTATCAGCATAGGTACCTTCAGAGCGAAGACCTCTCCAAGGTAAGGACCGATGGAATCTAGATCGCCAATTACCATGTTTGGCTTTATACCAGCTTTAAGAAGGTGCCGGGTGCCACCATCCACACCCAGCACCTGACTAAAGCTAAAGTTTTCATGAAGAAATTTGAATAATTCGGGCTCCACGCATCCGTTAAGGCTAATCAGAGTTGACATTCGCAGCCTTCTCCAAAGGTCGCCAAATAATCAGAATAATTACCAAAGCCAGTAACGTAGAAGGAGCAACTACCAAGAAGTTAACTACTAAAGAGTAAACCCAAGGATTCATTCCTTCGGGAGCATACTGGCTAAAGAACACGTAGCCACTTAAAAAGTGGCTCAGGAAACGCCCTGCACCACCTAACAACGCACCAAGCTCCACTGGTGTGGCATAAGTTCTCTTCCATGAACCATAACAAATCGCAAGAAATGCAATCACACTAGAAGCAAGAACTACATAACCACCAACGGGGAAAAACTGTGCTTTGCTCTTTAAATCTTGAAGTTCTTCTTCTAATTCTGGTTTTTCGTCAGGGCTGGCTACTAACAGCTGCTGCTCCAATTGCGTTATCTGTGTTTTGACTTCTGCGGTGCTCACCATGGTGTAGTGGAAAATTATCACTCCACTCACTAAAATGGCAATGGCCAAAAGAATACTAACAACGCGGTTAACACGTAAATTCTTGACCAAACCAGCAAGCCCGATCAAACCGAATGCAATGGGATAATCCAGCAAATACTGAAGTGGATGAAGCACGAACATGTCCTGTAAGCTGTGAAGAAAGCCATAAGCCATGCCTACTACAATACCTGGGCCTGCTCCCCATCTAAGAGCAAAGACGAGAAGTGGAAGCATCTGCAGGGAAATAGAACCTCCTTGTGGCAACTGACCCGCATTAAAGTACCACAATGCCAATGCTAAACCAACCATGATGCCGGCTTCCGCCAGCATGCGAGTGTTTTTAAACATTCAGTCCAACCCTCCCTCCGCCGGTATGACCCGGATCAGGTTCCTAGGGTCGGTAGCTCACAGCTACCCTCTCAGCCCCTCGCCCACAGGGACTCCCCTGGTCCTGTACAACCCCTATTGTACTACTAATAAAGTGTATTAGAGAAAATACATCACCAGTAACAGCACTCCAAGCACTACACGATAGATGATGAAAGGTTCATAACTCCTTTTGCTAACAAACTGCAAGAATGGTTTAACTACTAAGTAGGCACTCAAGAAGGAGAATAAACAGCCCACTAATAGCAGAGCCCACTCCTGTAAGGTGAAAGAAAATCCCGATTTTAGCAGCTCATACCCACCAGCAGCTAGCAAAGTTGGTGCACCGAGCAAGAAGGAAAACTGAGCAGCTGTTTCCCTTGTAAGACCAGAAAGCATGCCACCGCCTATACTTGCTGCCGACCTGCTAAAACCTGGAAAATAGGAAAGCAGCTGGAATAAACCGATTTTCAGCGCGGTAAGAGCATTTATGCTCCCCACTTTATGCACCGTTTCTGAACTGTTCCTCTCTGCATACCAAAGGAAAAGAGCACCCAAGATAAGTGCAATTGACACAGTCAAGACGGAAAAAAGATACGTCTGAATAACATCACCAAAGGTGGCACCAACGATGATGGCAGGGATTATGGCTATAATGATGTTTCTGTAGTTTATAAGCACATGTTGTTTTTCTTTTGAATTAAAAACATTGTACTCATTCCAAAAAAGAATTACCACTGCCAAAATAGCTCCCATCTGCACGATGACATCGAAAGAAGCATTAAACGGTTCGGGAAAACGGATCCATTGATTAGCAATGATGAGATGACCTGTTGATGATACAGGTAAAAACTCAGTCACACCTTCAACTATACCTAGTACTGCAGCTTTCAAAAGAGACAAATAGAACATGAAACAAACACCTCCTACAAAGGCCTCTTTTCCGGGATCCCTGCTTTACGTGGAAAACCATGTGGAGTCGGAGCTTCTTTACTAAGCACTACAAGAGTTCTAAAACGGTCATCCAAAAAGTAATCATGATTTTCTTCGAAGGTCAATCTCAACTTAGCCAAGGCATTCTGTGCAGTGCGTAGCTCCTCAACCCAAGACGGACCCTTCCAAAGCACTGCCATGCCGCCCACCTTCAAGGGTGCAGCCACGTATTCTGCCAAAATTCTGATCTCTGCCACAGCCCTGCTAATGGCAAAGTCGTACTCCTCACGATGAACTTTTCCGAAATCTTCTATGCGCTCATGCAAGACCTGTGCATTTGTTAATCCCAGAGTAGATACCATTTCCGTCAAAAATTTACAAGATTTTTGCGAACTGTCCACCAAAGTGAATTGCACATTTCTTAATACGATTGCCAATACGATTCCGGGTAAACCACCTCCTGGTCCGATGTCCAGAACCCTGCCACGAAGCTCTACATGATTTAACACGGCTAAACTGTCTTCGATACCGAAAGTCCACAAATCCTCTGGAGTCTGGTAACCATGCAAATAATCTGTTAACCAAAGCTTTGAAGCAAACTGTTTAAGGTGCTCCTCCTGGCTCATCCACCAAAGCTCCGGAAAGATACATTCATGGGGTTGAAAAGGCTAAAAAGTGCTTCCTGAAGCTCCGCAGTAAAAGAAACCCAATAGCTGTTTGGTAGCAAAACACGGTAAATCGATCCATCTAAATGGACTGTAAATTCAACAGGTGTTGGTCCTTTATGCTGCTTCAAAAGAACCTTTAGTTTCTTAAGTTTTTCCACCGA